>NZ_JALAAC010000003.1:0-242794 GCF_037546855.1 Vibrio sp. 1-Bac 57
AGTAACTTGCGCTACACCCCGTGTCTGTGGGGTCGCATTATAGGGATTGAGATCACATTGGCAAGTGTTTTATTGCGATTATTTGCAATTAATTTTTATACTGTTCTTGAGCACAAGTTACACACAAATATATGCAACTTATCCACAGAGTTATTAAATGTTTTTAACAACTTCAGTCAAATCATCGAAGATAGCTGATGCTAAACTTTCACCTTCTTCTGTTATTGCTTTACCAGTACGAACTAAATAGTTTGTTTTAATGCCTGCTGCTATGCCTGCTTGTAAGTCAGAGACTTTGTCGCCAATCAAAATTGATGTTTCTATATCTATATCAAGGTCCGCAATCGCATTCATTAACATGCCAGGTTTTGGTTTACGGCATTCACAATCAACTTTGAATTCACCTTTACCCTCTGTATTGTGGTGAGGGCAATAATAGATACCATCTAAATCAACACCACGATCCGCTAATGACCAATCCATCCATTCCGTTAATGTATGGAATTGATCTTCAGAGAACAAACCACGAGCAATACCTGATTGATTGGTTATCACAACTAACAGATATCCTTTTTTCTTGAATTCGATACACGCTTCAATAGCACCTTCTATAAACTCAAAGTCGTCTATCTCTGAAACGTAACCGCTATCTTTATTAATAACGCCATCTCTATCTAAAAATACTGCGGGTTTTAATTTACTCATTTTCACTTCTCTAGTTCTGGGATGTTTAATGATGTTATTATGCCATCCATTATTATCCCCTACTATTAATAAAGAGTGACGACAATGAATAGACTTATAACTCTAGCTTTTATTGGCCTACTATCAGGTTGTAGTAATTACCAATTTAATTCAAATGTTGATAAAGAAAACTTTGATACTTATTTCAAGCCTTCACAAGTCACGGTTTATGACAAAAAGGAACTACTAGATCTCGAATATACGGTATTGGGTGCTGTTGAAGGAAGTAGTTGCCAAGAGGCTACCATCGACCTACCCGCAAGTGAAAAAGAAGCTCGTACAAAAGCTAGAATCAATGCAGCAGACATGAATGCAAATGGAGTTGTTTTTCAATCTTGTATTAATTTCAAGCAAGATGAAACCTGTGTCAGTAATGTAATTTGTTACGGACGCGCTTTAAATGTTGAAGCGCCTACTAATGACTAGTTACCAACATCAAGTGATAGCAATAACTCATTCTCCCTATAAAGAGAAATTTGCAGTGCCTAGGCAACCAGGGCTAGTAGTAAGCGCCAAAGCAGAATTAGAGATGCTGCCACCCTATGATGATGTTAATGCCTTTAATGGGTTGGAAGCGTTTAGCCATTTATGGTTGGTTTTTGAATTTCATAAAAATGCACCAAGTTTTGATACTGATATTACATGGAGCCCTACAGTACGCCCACCACGCTTAGGCGGGAATAAACGTGTTGGTATATTTGCAACTCGCAGTCCTAATCGGCCCAATAATATTGGCTTATCATTAGTTGAGTATCATGGGGTGATACAACGAGATGGAAAAATATTTCTTTCATTAAGCAGTATCGACTTGGTCGATGGCACTCCGATTATAGATATAAAGCCATATATTCCCTATGCCGACTCGATACCTAATGCTAAAGCAGGTTTTGCACAAACATCACCGGAAAAGCTATTAGCGGTAGATTTTAGTCAAGATGCCGTATCACAGCTTCAATCACTGCCATCACATTACTCGGGCCTACAGCTATTTATTAAAGAGGTGTTACAACAGGATCCTCGCCCTGCTTATAAAAAGTCGAAAGCCGATAATAAGATTTATGGGATGCTTCTTTCTGATTTTAATATCAAATGGCAATGTACAGCCTCAACGATCACAGTGCTATCCGTTGACTATGTTTAATGATTAGCGTTTCGACAAAAAATAACCTAAAACTCCACCAGCCAATGCACCGAAAAAGTGACTTTCATAGGAAACATTAGGTGCACTTGGTAACACGCCAAACACTAAACCACCGTAGAGCACTAAAACTAAAATAGACACGATGATATCTCTAAAGTGCTTTTTCAAAACACCATAGGCGATTAAATATCCCCACATAGCATACACTACGCCACTCATTCCGATATGAATGCTCTCCCCCCGCGCAAATAACCAAACTAAACTGCCAGTCATTAATATCGATAAAATAAATACCGTCCAAAAGCGCTTTAAGCTATGTAAACCAATCAAGCTTGAAAAAATAACAAAAGGAAAAAAATTGCTTAATAAATGAGCCCAATCACCGTGCAGGAAAGGTGCAAATGCAATACCAGATAAATGACTTACTTCTCGAGGTACAATACCAAAACGGTTAACGATGAAAATGCCATTAATCAATAGTAAAACAACGCATATCAACATGATGATCAAACTGTGTTTTGCTGGCTTTAAGTAACGTTGCATAGGGGTTCCTCTCAGTTAGTCTCTAAAACTAACTAAATTCCAGCTAAAAAAACAATATTATTTAGATAAATCGATTAACAATGCTTTAGTCCACAGCAATCGACTGTTAAAATCAGCCAACTTTTATATTCGCAATACGATAGCTAACTATCAACAAGGATCACCATGCGTACTACCAATTATTTATTATCCACTCAAAAAGAAGCACCAAGTGATGCAGTAATTGCCAGCCACCAGCTGATGTTACGCGCAGGTATGATCCGCAAGATAGCATCGGGATTGTATACTTGGTTACCAACTGGTTTACGTGTTTTACGTAAAGTAGAAAACATTGTACGAGAAGAAATGGAACGTGCTGGTTCTGTAGAAATTTTAATGCCAGTTGTGCAGCCTGCTGATTTATGGCAAGAGTCAGGGCGTTGGGATAAATTTGGTGGAGAATTATTACGTATAAAAGATCGTCACAACCGTGATTTTGTTTTAGGACCAACACACGAAGAAGTGATCACTGAATTAGTACGTAAAGAAGTTAATAGCTACAAACAGTTACCATTAAACTTATTTCAAATTCAAACTAAATTCCGTGACGAAACTCGACCACGTTTTGGTGTGATGCGTACACGCGAATTCACCATGAAAGACGCTTACACTTTCCATTTGGATCAAGAGTGCTTAGAAAAAACCTATCAAACTATGTTTGATGCCTACTGCCGAATCTTTGATCGCTTAGGTTTAGAATACCGCGCAGTAATTGCAGATACAGGTAGTATCGGTGGTAGTGCTTCGCATGAATTCCATGTGTTAGCACAGAGTGGTGAAGATGCTATCGTATTTTCAAATAAAAGTGATTACGCAGCAAACATTGAAAAAGCAGAGGCTATTGCACCTGCATTTGATCGCCCAGCAGCCACCGCAGATATTAACGTTATCGACACACCTAATGCACATACAATTGAAGATGTTAGTCAGTTACTTAACATTGCTCCTTCACAAGTTATTAAAACATTATTAGTACAAGGCGAAGCAGAGGAAGGCAAAACTATTCCAGTAATTGCATTAGTGTTACGTGGTGACCACAACTTAAATGAAATCAAAGTTGAACATATTGAAGGCATTGCAAGTCCACTGTGTTTTGCCAATGCTCAACAAATTCTAGAAACAGCAAATTGTGAAGCGGGTTCAATTGGACCTAAAGGCTTGACTATCCGCACTATCGTTGACCGTGCAGCTGAAAAACTAGCAGACTTTGTTTGTGGTGCCAATGAAACTGGTAAGCATTTAACAGGTGTTAACTGGGATCGTGATATTACAGATTATGAAGTCGCAGATTTACGTGACGTGGTTGAAGGGGATCCAAGTCCATGTGGTCAAGGTACGCTATCGATAGCACGCGGTATTGAAGTGGGCCATATTTTCCAATTAGGCGATACTTATGCGCAGGCAATGAATGCAGCAGTATTAAATCAACAAGGCAAAAACCAAGTGATGACCATGGGTTGTTACGGTGTTGGTATTTCACGCATTGTGGCAGCAGCGATTGAGCAAAACAATGATGAAAATGGCATTGTCTGGAATGATGTACTTGCGCCTTTCTCCGTTGTGATTGTACCAATGAACATGAAAAAATCACATCGTGTTGCTGATTTAGCAGAACAATATTACGCAGAGTTACAAGCAGCCGGTATTGAAGTACTGTTAGATGATCGTAAAGAACGCCCTGGTATTATGTTTGCCGATGCAGAGCTGATTGGTATCCCACACACATTAGTCATTGGCGATCGTAGTATTGATAACGGTGTTATCGAATATAAAGATCGTGCTTCTGGCGAAAAACAAGAAGTTAAGATTGAAGAAGTGACTGCGTTTATTAAAGCAAAATTAGCAAAGTAAACCTTATTCAACTCTGATTAATAGACCACACTTCTGAAGTGTGGTTTTTTTATGCCTAAAATATGGGTTCATGATTGTGCTACATTACATTAAGATTAAAAATCATTGGACTAGAAATGGGTGTTATATGGTGTGCTTGATTCGTATTGTAAGGTTGTTGCCTATTCTATCCATATTGTTTCATCCAACAATGCAGGCCAGCCCTACTATGTTAGAAGATAAAATACAGTTAGAAGATAAGACACAGTTAGAAAATAAAGCAAAACTAGAAAGTAAAACTGAAAATTTTCTAGATAATAAATACCTCCTAAATACAGAAGCGCTGCTTGATGACCAATTCTCACCCACAATTAATCGATTTTGGGATGAGAATGCTAAAGTAAACACCTTTGAAAGTATCAATGGTGGCACTATCCATACCGTTCATATTAAAACTGGCCAAGCTAACGCAGTGGTGATCAGCCAAGGTAGAAATGAGTCCACACTCAAATATAAAGAACTCGCCTTTGAATTAAACCAACAGGGGTATGATGTTTTTTTAATTGACCATCGAGGCCAAGGTTTATCTAGTCGCCTTGGCGGAGATGCGCATCGTGGCCATGTGCAAGCATTCCAAGATTATGTGGTAGATTTAACGACTTTTGTTGAAACATTACAATTAGACACAAAATACCATTCACGTTTTTTATTATCTCACTCAATGGGTGGCACTATTAGTGCGCTGTATCTGCAACAGCAAACACACCCATTTCAAGCAAGTGCATTTTTTAGTCCTATGTTCTCTATCAACCTAGGTGCTCTGCCTACTTTTCTTGCCAAGTTGATCAGTTATATGAGTGATTTAATCTGCACTTGGTTTAGTGATTTAGCATGTTATGCCCCAGGTTCAGGTCCTTACTTTAGTAACCCTTTTGAAGGTAACAGTTTAACCAGCAGTGAAAAACGTTATCACTCGGCATTGAACACTTTTGAAATAAACACTAAAACTCAACTTGGAGGACCAAGCATGCGCTGGGTGAATGAAAGTTTATACGCCAGTGAAAAAGCGATTCAACAAGCTTCGCAAATCGATATCCCTATGATCATTGTTCAAGCTGGTGCTGACTCGATTGTGAAGGCAGAAGGACAACAGGTATTTTTTGCAAATAACCAGCGCTGCGAACACAACCAATTTATAGAAGTTGTTAATGCAAAGCATGAATTATTATTAGAACAAGATAAATACAGGATACCTGCTATCGCTGCAGTACTTGATTTTTTCAAACAATCTCAACAAGGTAAGCTGACATGTACAAAATAGCTATTTCAGATCTTGATGGCACATTACTCGGTCCAGATCATAAAGTATCAGCACAAACGAAAGAAAGTATTGATCGTTGGTTACAAGACGATAGAAAATTTGTTATTGCAACAGGTCGCCATTATATAGAAGCAAAGAAAATACAAGAGGAGTTAGGCGACCCTATTTATTTGATCACCTCAAATGGTGCACGAGTGCATAACAAAGCAGGTGATATTATTTTAAAACAAAATTTACCGACTGATATTGCAACCGCTATTTGCGAGCAAGACTTTGACCCAACGGTACAAATAAACTTATTCACTGACCATCAATGGTATGCTAATTTTTCTCTTCAAGAATTAGTAGGAATGACCATTGATAGCGCTTTTTATTGTCAGGCTGTTGATTTAAAAACAATAGATAAATCGAATACCATCAAAATATTCTTCTGGGGAGAAAGAGATAAATTGGATGTTATTTACAAACAGTTGAAGCAACAATTTGCAGGCAGAGTTAACCTGACTTTCTCACTAGATAAATGTTTAGAAGTCATGGAAGCAACTACTAATAAAGGTGCTGCGGTGGATGCTGTCTTAAAAACCATGAACTTAAATACTCAACAGTGTATTGCTTTTGGTGATGGAATGAATGATGTGGAGATGTTACGCAGTGCAGGCAAGGCAATCTTGATGGCCAATGCTCAAAAAGATTTATTGAAAGCATTGCCCGATGCTGAAGTAACGGTATCTTCTAAAGATCACGGTGTTGCAGTAAAACTTGATGCTCTATTAAATTGCTCTGAATAGCACTGAATAACGTTAACTTAAAATAGAAAAGTATGGAATAAGTCATTACAAGAACACTACACTGAGCTTTAACCTGGAAATATTTTTTATTTTAAGATTAAAGCTTCTGGCAATTAAAATCGAGATCCAATAAGAATTAAAAAGCCCACGTTTTAGGAGCCACTTGAACTGACTCCATAACTGGGCTTTCTACTATTCATCAATTAATTATTATTGCTCATCACGTTGAAAGACTAAATCGGTCTCAGTGGATGCTGCAGCTACAAAATAATACCCGCCGACAGTAAACTCTTTTAATTGTTTAATATCAGTAATTTCATTCTCCATAATATAGCGAGCCATTAATCCACGCGCTTTTTTAGCATAAAAACTGATTACTTTATATTGACCATTTTTTTGATCTTTAAAAATAGGCGTGATCACAGTAGCTTTTAATGCCTTTGTTTTTACCGCTTTAAAATATTCATTGGAAGCGAGGTTAACCAGATATGGTGAATCTTGTGCCGTTAAATTAACATTCAGCTGCTCAGTGATTAAATCACCCCAAAACTGATAAAGGTTAGTACCTCGTTCATTATCTAAACGTGTTCCCATTTCAAGTCGGTAAGCTAACATTAAATCTAATGGACGTAATAACCCATATAAGCCTGATAATATTTGCAAATTCTGTTGCGCATACTGTAACGCGTTATCACTTAATGTTTCCGCTTCTAAACCAGTATAAACATCACCTTTAAAAGCAAATAAACATTGCTTGGCGTTATTTTCTAACTTCAAAGGTTTTTTCCACTCTGCAAAGCGAGCAACATTTAATCCTGCAATTTTATCACTCACTTTCATTAATGAAGCTACATCTTGCATAGATAATTGTTGGCAACGATTTATTAATAACTGACTCTGCTCTAATAAATTTGCAGTGGTAAACTCTGATGTTGTAGCAGGAGTTTCAAAGTCTAACGTTTTGGCTGGAGATATTACAACTATCATGTTTTTTCCTAATCTATAAAAACAAAGCGATCAATAAGTTCGCTTTGTTTGGGGTATCATTTAATCAACAGATATCAGACGATATGGAGATCACTTAATGTCTCAGAATTAGTAGTTATTCCATTCTCTTTTGCTTTTAGCTTAATTCTCAAGCGCAAATCATTGGCTGAATCAGCATGAGCTAACGCTTCATTATAACCAATTTTTCCCTCTAAATATAAACGTAATAATGCCTGATCAAAGGTTTGCATTCCATAGGTACCCGAAACCTTCATAATATCTTTTAGTAAATGCAGGTCTCCATTACGAATTGCTTCTTCTAATGTAGGTGTATTAAGCATAATTTCAAAAGCTGCAATACTACCTTTTCCATCTGAAGTGGGAATTAGGTGCTGCGCAATCACCGCAGTTAAATTGATTGATAGATCAAACAAAAACTGACGTTGAGTTTCCTCTGGCACCATGCGCAGCATACGATCTAAAGCTTGATTTGCATTATTAGCATGTAAAGTCCCCATGCATAAATGCCCCGTTTCAGCAAACGTAATTGCATGGTGTAAGGTCTCATAAGTACGAATTTCACCTTGTACAATGACATCAGCGGCTTGGCGTAATGAATTACGTAATGCCTCTTCAAAAGAATCCGTATCAAGCCCAACTTCACGTTGTGTAACCACTGAACGGCCATGTTCATGCACAAATTCGATCGGGTCTTCAACGGTTAATATATGGCCTGATGCATGCTGATTACGATAACCAATCATAGCTGCTTGAGTTGTAGATTTACCGGAACCAGTAGCGCCCACAAATAAAATCAAGCCTCGCTTTTCCATGCAGGTTTTTTTTAATTGCTCAGGTAAAAATAACTCTTCGAAGGTTGGGATCTTACTTTTCAAATGCCGAATAACCATACTCGGCGTATCTTTTTGCATAAAAGCACTGACACGAAAACGACCAATATTCAGTAAGTTAAGCGCAAAGTTCGCTTCTTTTTTCTTTTTGAATTCAGTAATACGTTCTGTTTCGACCACTTCGGCCAGTAAATTATATATTCCGTCCTCAGTTAGACTCTGATCGTTTAACGATATTAGCTTACCATTGACCTTAATCGTAGGCGGCAACCCCACCGCAATATATAAATCAGAGGCTTTTTTCTTGACTAACTCACTTAATAACTCATCGAGCATTAGCATTTCCTAGAGAGATTTTGGATCCATCGCTTTGGTCGCGGCATCTTCATAAGAAACAGTGCCTTGACTAACTAAATTACGCAAGCTTTGATCCAGTGTTTGCATACCATGCACCATACCCGTTTGAATAACCGAATACATTTGCGCTACTTTATCTTCACGAATTAAGTTACGAATTGCAGGGATCCCCATCATTATTTCATGTGCGGCGACTCGTCCACCACCGTGTTTTTTGAGTAATGTTTGAGAAATTACAGCACGTAAAGACTCTGATAACATCGAACGAACCATGCTCTTTTCTGCGGCGGGGAATACATCTACAATACGGTCAACGGTTTTGGCTGCTGACGTGGTATGTAATGTGCCAAATACTAAGTGCCCCGTTTCTGCTGCCGTTAAAGCCAAACGAATGGTTTCTAAATCACGCATTTCCCCCACCAAGATAACATCGGGATCTTCACGTAATGCACTACGTAATGCACTTTCAAAACTTAGGGTATCTTTATGAACTTCGCGTTGATTGATCAATGCTTTTTTAGATTCATGCACAAACTCAATCGGGTCTTCAATGGTTAGAATGTGCTCATGGCGATGATCATTAATATAATCAATCATGGCCGCTAAGGTCGTTGACTTACCAGACCCTGTTGCCCCAGTCACTAGAACTAAACCACGTGACAAGTCAGAAATTTTCTTAAAAATAGGAGGCGCATTAATTTCTTCTAACGTTAACACTTTACTTGGGATCGTACGAAATACTGCACCAGCCCCACGATTTTGATTAAAAGCATTAACACGAAAACGAGCAAGGTCTGGAATTTCAAAGGAAAAGTCAGTTTCTAGCTGTTCTTCAAAGTCCTTACGTTGCTTATCATCCATGATGTCGTAGATTAAATTGTTTACTTCTTTATGCTCTAATGCAGGAACATTTATTTTGCGTACCTCTCCATCAACTCGAATCATTGGAGGAACACCTGCAGAAAGGTGTAGATCTGATGCTTTATGCTTTACACTAAAGGCTAATAATTCCGTTATATCCATAATTTAAAATCCTAATAATATGACTAATATATCTAACAATATCGAAGCAGTAGAACAAAAAATAGCTCAAGCTAGCATAAAAGCAATGCGCGAAGGCGAAGTTCAGTTACTTGCTGTCAGCAAAACCAAGCCAGTTTCGTTGATCAAACAAGCTTTTGCACAGGGATTATCTCACTTTGGAGAAAATTATGTGCAAGAAAGCATAGAAAAAATTCAACAAATTAAACAAGATAGCGAATTTGACAGGCCTATTTTTTGGTATTTTATTGGCCCGCTACAATCGAATAAAACTCGCCCAGTTGCGGAAAATTTTGACTGGGTACAAAGTGTTGATCGCTTGAAAATAGCAGAGCGCTTGAATCAACAACGCCCTGTTGATATGCCAAGACTTAATATTTGTTTGCAAGTTAATATCAGTGGTGAGGAAAGTAAATCCGGCACCACGCTATCACAGGTCATTGAATTAGCAGAACAAGTTCAGGGTCTACCGCGTTTAAAACTGCGTGGCATTATGGCTATTCCACAAAATAGCGATGACCCGAAAATAATAGAACAACAATTCACTGCGCTACATGATATTTATCAAACATTACAACAACGATATCCAGACATTGATACATTATCGATGGGCATGAGTGGTGACTTGGAAAGTGCGATTGCCTGTGGTAGTACTATGGTGAGAATTGGCACCGATATATTTGGCGCAAGATAAATTAACAGTAAGGAAAAGATAATGCAGCATAAAAAAATCACCTTCATTGGTGCAGGTAATATGGCGGGTAGTATTATTAACGGCTTAGTAAAAGGCGGTTACCCAGCAGAATTAATCTGTGCATCGGCACCCAGCTTAACCAACACCCAAAAATTGGTAACTGAACTTTCAATTACAAGCAGCCAAGATAATAAACAATCAGCGCAATGGGCAGATGTGATCGTATTAGGTGTTAAACCGCAAATGATGGCAGATGTTTGCCAAGCGCTTGTTGATGACGGTGTTGATCTCACTAATAAATTAATCATCTCCATTGCAGCCGGTGTTTCAGTATCACGTTTTCAATCTATTTTAGGTAAAGAAACGGCTGTGATCCGTACTATGCCTAATACGCCATCTCTTTTGCAAAAAGGCATGACAGGGTTATTTGCTTCAAAACAAGCAACTGAACAAGATAAACACTTCGCAGGTGAATTGATGAGTGCTGTCGGTGAAATTGTATGGGTTGAAAAAGAATCACAAATTAATGCAGTAATTGCAGCAGCCGGTTCAGCCCCTGCTTATTTTTTCCTATTTATGGAATCGATGCAGAAAAAAGCCATCGAAATGGGGTTTAGTGAAGCCGATGCGCGTCTGTTAGTGCAACAATCTGCGATTGGTAGTGCTGAGATGGTAAAACAAAATCAACACTTGGATTTAACAACTTTACGAAACAACGTAATATCTAAAGGTGGTACAACGGCTGAAGCAGTACGTACTTTTAATGAACAGGGTTTGCCTGAGATTGTTGCCAAAGCAATGCAAGCAGCATCCGACCGTGGTGAAGAAATGGAAAAACTATTTTAATAGTCCTATAACGAGGTAGTAAGTAAATGAATGCAGTTAATTTTTTAATCGATACTCTATTTGACCTGTATCTTATGGTGGTTTTATTGCGTGTCTGGTTACAACTCGCACGCGCAGATTTTTATAATCCATTTAGCCAATTTATTGTGAAAGCAACACAACCGGTTGTTGCCCCTCTGCGTCGCTTTATTCCAGGATTGGGTGGCTTAGACGTTGCGACGATTATCTTTGCATTTGTAGTTGCCGTGGCCAAAATATTTGTATTGAGCCTAGTGTTAAACTTTGATATCACCGTTATAGCAATGTTGATTTCAGCTCTGGCAATTGTTATCACCACCACATTCAAACTGCTTTTTTGGATATTAGTGATACGCGCTATTTTAAGCTGGGTAAGTAAAGGGCAAAATCCAATTGAAGCAGTAATGATTCAATTAACTGAGCCACTTTTAAGCCCAGTGCGTCGCGTTATTCCTGCAATGGGCGGCTTAGACTTATCAATGCTTGTGGTATTGTTAGGTTTACAATTTTTAGAAAAATTATTCAACGATCTATTAGCTCAAATATTGGGTTAATTTATAAATGAAAAAGTGGTGTAGTAATAAATGAGCCAAATACCAAGTTATTACTCATATCAAGGCGAGGACTTAGTGCTTCGCCTTTATTTACAACCTAAAGCAAGCCGCGATCAATTTGTTGGACAACATGGTGAAGAGTTAAAAATAGCCATTACTGCACCGCCCGTTGATGGCAAAGCGAATGCTCACTTAGTGAAGTTTTTAAGTAAACAATTTAAAGTAGCAAAAAGTGCAATTAATGTAGAAAAAGGCTTACAAAGTCGACATAAATTAGTGCGTATTAAACAGCCTAAAAACCTACCTTCTATTTTTTCACAATAAGGGATTATATGTTTAACTCAATAGTATTATCTAAAAAAATGATAACCAAAGGCTCAGTGTTTAAAGGGTTCGTATTTAATACGTTATTACTCACTACATTATTATTTACAAGCTTGCAGGCAACAGCAGACCAGTTTAAACAATTTGCTAACCTAGAAGTGCACTACATTGCCCTACCAAGTACTTTTATTGAGCCAAGTATTGCCACTCAATACAATATCAAACGTAGTAAGAATAATGGGTTATTAAATATTTCTGTTCTTGATAGTAAACAGAATAAACAAGCCGTTGAAGCGACGTTAAAAGGTACGGGAAAAAACTTAATCGGTCAAACTCATCAGCTTGAGTTTAGGCAGATAAAAGAAGGTAAAGCGATTTATTATCTAGCCGAATACCCTTTTACTAATGAAGAAATTGTTAATTTTGAAATCAATGTCAAAACAGAAAAGAAATCGAACACACTTAAGTTTCAACATAAATTCTATGTTGATTAAGGACAGAACATGAAACAAAAATGGGTACTTGCCACCGGCAATCAAGGCAAAGTAAAAGAGATGAGCGAATTATTAAATAGCTTTTCTATTGAGGTATTACCACAAAGCAAGTTTAATGTGCCGGATGTACCAGAAACAGGTACAACCTTTGTTGAAAATGCCATTATCAAAGCAAGACATGCAGCAAAATTAACAGGTTTACCCGCGATTGCCGATGACTCAGGTTTAGAAGTTGATTTTCTAAATGGCCAACCGGGCATTTATTCCGCTCGTTATGCTGGTGAATTAGCTACAGATCAAGATAACATTGATAAACTATTAAATAAGCTGGAAGGCATTAACGCTGAACAGCGTAAAGCGCGCTTTCAGTGTGTTTTAGTTTATCTACGCCATGAGTTAGATCCTACGCCGATTATTTGCCAAGGTACTTGGGAAGGTAGCATTACAGAAGCCGTGGACGGTGAAAATGGATTTGGTTATGATCCAGTGTTCTGGGTTGAAAGCGAGCAATCAACTTCTGCACAATTAAGCAAACAACGTAAAAGTGAATTAAGCCATCGCGGTAAAGCGCTAACGCAATTAGTCGCGTTATTACAAAAGCAATTATCTGCTTAATCGCTATTTTAATTTACAGGTCCATTAATATGGGCAATAAAACGATAGCTTTATTATTAGCGTTTAAACTCACTTTTAAAGCGACTGATTCAGTCGCTTTTTTTAGCTTGGAAAAATGAATGTTACAACTTCCCCCGCTCAGCCTATATGTGCATATTCCTTGGTGTATTGAAAAATGCCCTTACTGCGACTTTAACTCTCACAAGTTAAAAGGAGAGATCCCAGAACAAGAATATTTAACTGCGCTTATTGACGATCTCAAACAAGATTTAAGCTTTGTACAAGGACGTCACTTATTCAGTATTTTTATTGGAGGCGGTACACCGAGTTTAATTTCAGCACCGGGTATTCAATGGTTATTAGAAAATATTCAGCACCTTATTCCCTTTAGTGAAAACATAGAGATCACCCTAGAAGCTAATCCAGGAGCCATTGAGAACCAAAAAATTGCTGATTTCAAAACAGCGGGTATTAATCGTTTTTCCTTTGGAGTGCAAAGCTTCCAACAAGATAAGCTCACCAAACTCGGTCGAATTCATGGTGTAGAGGAAGCAAAAACCGCAGCTAAACAGGCACATAATGTAGGAATGAAAACATTCAACCTAGATTTAATGCATGGCCTACCAAACCAAACGTTAGAAGATGCCATGAGTGACTTAGCAACGGCGATTGCCTTAAAACCAACTCATCTATCTTGGTATCAGCTGACTATTGAACCTAATACACAATACTTTTCTCACCCTCCTACTTTACCCGATGATGAAACACTATGGGAGATTCAAGAAGCAGGTGTGAAATTATTAGCGAAACACGGTTACAACCAATATGAAATATCGGGCTACAGCCAAGACAATTGGCAATGTCAGCATAATTTAAATTATTGGCGTTTTGGTGATTATTTGGGCATTGGTTGTGGTGCACACGGTAAAATATCATTACCCCTCGAAAATAAAGTACTTCGCACCACGAAGATCAAGCACCCTAAAGGATACTTAGACCCGCAACGTGCTTATATGGATGATTACAATACAGTCCCTAAAGATGAGCTGGTTTTTGAATACATGATGAATCGATTACGTTTAATGGAAAACATTCCATTGGCTGAATTTGAAGATTATACCGGTTTAGCACGTAGTGTATTAGATAAGCAGTTACAGCAAGCTGCTGAGAAAAGCTTAATGCGAGTATCAGCAGACACCTGTCAAGTAACACCATTAGGACATAGATATTTGAACGAGTTATTGACGATGTTTATGGACTAATCTGTTTTATTAACTAGGTTCGCTAAACTGAGCTCAATAAAAATAGCCCTAATATTAAATTTAAAATATTGAAAGTTGAATGTAGGGCTATTTTATTACTTCTTGTATTGCATCACTTCATTACTTTTAAGCTTTACCTTCGATTTATAAAGTATTTTTTATAAAGTGATTTTTATAAAGTAATTGGTTTAAGCAAAGCGTAATCGATCATGTGCTTGCATAAAATCAACATCAGGACCAACAGGAATAATTCGCGTCGGGTTAATGGTTTCATGTGAACCGTAATAATGTGCTTTGATATAATCAATATCCACTGTTTTAGCTATGCCTGGATGCTGGTATAAATCACGAACATAATGAGACAGTGATGGGTAATCAGCAATGCGCTTTTTATTACATTTAAAGTGTCCCACATAGGCAGCATCAAAACGTATTAAAGTAGTAAACAAGCGCCAGTCTGCTTCGGTTAATTGCTTACCAAGTAAATAACGTTGTGTACTCAAACGCAGTTCTAATTTATCTAGAGCCTCGAACACACCGTTTACCGCTTCTTCATAGGCCGTTTGCGTTGTAGCAAAACCTGCGCGATACACTCCATTATTAATATCACTATAAATCCAATCATTTATTTCGTTAATTTCATTGTGTACAGATGCTGGATAATAATCTCCTTCACTGGCACCAATACCATCAAAGGCACTATTAAACATTCGAATAATATCTGCCGATTCATTGCTCACAATTGTCTTTTGTTGTTTGTCCCATAAAATCGGCACAGTCACTCGCCCAGAATAATTCACATCTGCCAAGGTATATAATTCATGAACCAGTGAAACATGATTAACAGTATCTTCAATTACACCTGGTCCCGGCTTAAAGGTCCACCCCTCTTCAGCCATTAGAGAGTTCACTGCGGAGATATCAATCATGGATTGCAGACCTTTTAGCTCTCTAAAGATCAAGGTGCGATGCGCCCATGGACACGCTAACGAAACATATAAATGATAACGCCCTGCTTCTGCTTTAAAGCCCGCTTTACCGGTTGGCCCAGCTTGACCATCGGCGGTGATCCAGTTTCTAAATTGTGCTTCACTTCTAACAAATTTACCATTGCTTGATTTGGTATCGTACCACTGGTTATGCCACTGTCCATCGACTAATAATCCCATAACATATTCCTCTATTTTTTGACTAAGCTTAGTTTGGCTAAGTTAAGCTTTACTGAGTTTAGTTTGGTTAAGCTTAGTTTAGTTTGATTGGCTAGATTGGCTTAGTTAGGCAAACTTACCCTGATTAAAATCATCAAAAGCCTGTAATAACTGCTCTCTTGTATTCATAACAAAAGGTCCATGACGTGCAACAGGCTCATTAAAAGGCTTACCGGCGATTAATAAAAATCGGCTACTTTGCTGCCCACCTACTATAGAAACTTGCTCGCCGTCAGTTAAAACAGCTAACTTTGTCGCTGCAATAGCATCAAAATGATCCGCACTTTGTACGCTGACCTCACCTTCAATAACATAAATGAATGCATTATGATTTAACGTAATCGATTGTGTTAATACTTGCCCTTCAGGTAAATGAACATCTAAATACAAAGGTTCACTATAAACATTAGTAACGGCGCCAGTGGTTCCTTGATTAGTCGTTCCTGCTATCACATTAATTTTTGTTCCGTTATTTGATTGCTCATGTGCCATGGCGTTTGGCAAAAACTCTTGATACTGTGGTTTATTCATTTTGGCATGGCTAGGCAGATTCACCCACAACTGGAATCCTTTTAATAAACCATATTCTTGCTCTGGCATTTCAGAATGTAAAATACCTCTAGCTGCGGTCATCCATTGCACACCACCGGGTTCAATAACGCCTTCATTACCAGCGCTATCCTTATGGCGCATTTTACCATTTAGCAGGTATGTCACCGTTTCAAAGCCTCGATGAGGATGAGTAGGAAAGCCTCCAATATAGTCTTCAGCCTGATCACTTTCAAAACAGTCTAATAATAAAAAGGGATCTAACATATCTAGCTGTGAAGAGCCAATAAGACGCGTTAACTTAACACCGTCACCATCGGATGTTTTCACACCAGAAACAATTTTTTTAATGCTCCGCTCACTACGATTATCTGACTTATTAAGTGCGTCATGCCTATTAGATTCGGTTATCGCATTCATCGTTTCCTCCTCCTGTTGCTGTTAATGAATAAAGGTTGTTAATGGATAAAGCTTATTAATGATCAAATATTATCAATAAACAAATCATAACTGTTGAAGTATTAACAATAAACAGCAATAATTTGAATTTATAATTGCCATATGGAGAACAATGAATGGGACAGATGGAAAACATGGCACTGTTTGTTCGTATCGTAGAAGCGGGAGGCATTGGTAAAGCAGCAGCGCAATTAGATATTGCAAAATCTGCCGTGAGTCGACGCTTAGTCGAACTTGAGCAGCAACTCGATACGCAATTGTTATCACGTACCACTCGCCAATCTCACCTTACCGATGCAGGGCGAATTTATTATCAAAAAGCGTTAACTATTCTTAATGATATAGCCGAATTAAATGCCCAAACAAGTGGTATCAGCACCAATATTGAAGGCACATTACGCTTAACCGCCCCTTTGTCTTTTGGTTTAACGCACCTTGCGCCTATTCTTGATGAATTTAGTCAATTGCACGATAACCTTTGTATCGATATCGACTTCTCTGATCGCCATGTTGACTTAGTGGAAGAAGGCTACGAGCTTGCTATTCGTATTTCAGACTTAAAAGATTCAACGTTAAAAGCAAAACGGCTAACGACGATCCGCCATTGTTTATGTGCAAGCCCTGAATATTTAAAACAATATGGGCAACCTAAAAATCTCGCACAATTAAGTCAACATCGTTTATTACAATATACCCAAAATGGTCACAATAAATTGCACATCCAAGACCCGCAGCATAAACAACATCAACTTGATATCAGTGCAAAAATTAAAGCGAATAACGGTGATTTTTTAAAAATGTCCGCCATTAATGGGCAGGGAATTGTAGCATTACCACTCTTTATTGTTCATCAAGCCATCGCTAGCGGGGAATTAGTCGCGATATTAACGGATCATCAATTGCCCAATTTACATGCCTATGCGGTTTATCCACAAACACGTTTTTTATCTCACCGTTGCCGTTTATTAATTGATTTCATCAGTGATAAATTTGCACAGAAACCTCTTTGGCATGACCTTGAATAAAACATTGAAAGCAGTGAAAATGATCACTAATAAGATCCGCTATTACCCGTAATCATTCTAAGATGTAAAAACAATAAACCTAGCAGTGAGCAGGTTTAATATTAAAGCTATAACGGGTTAAATATCAGTTTAATTCAGTCATTTCACTGACATCAAATGATTCGATAGATCCTTCAACCACGGCGCGGTATTCTGACATATGCGTATTTTCCCTATGTTTTTGCCACGCTTCTCGAGATTGCCAACATTCATAAAAAAGAAAGTGCTCAGGGTTATTATTATTCTGGTGTAAACGATATTCTACACAGCCAGCTTCAACGAGTGTTGGGTCAATTAGTTTAATCATTTCACTTTTTACAAAGTCACGCTGCCCTTGTTTAACAATAATACTCGCAACGATAGTCAAATTTGTCATTTACAATCCTTTCAATAATTGAGTTTATTAGTCGATTATCTTTGGTAAAGCATAACCACCACGATGTTCAATCCTCCCCTTCATTTAATGCTATCAATACAAAAAAGGGATTATTCATCTTAAAACATTTTAAAATCAAATTCGTTAACTACTTATCATTAAATAATTTATTGAGATGAATAAGAAGGTTTTATTAATCATTCTGTTGTGGTCAAATACGGGCAATATTCTATTGTAGTGATACAGTAATTTTATCACTTACAAATATTCTACCCATTTATACAAGGAGAGTGCTATCAATCACCAACAGCTTAAAAAAGCCGAAATGAAAGCAGGTTGCAAAGCTGCCATTCCATTGATCATAGGCGCAATTCCTTTTGGTGTTTTATTTGGCACATTAGCGCCAACCAGTGGCCTTTCTGTTTGGGCAACCATGGCAATGTCACTGATTGTATTTGCAGGGTCCGCTCAATTTATTGTATTGGCATTAATTGCAGTGCAAGCACCGCTAGAGATTATTTTATTAACCACCTTTGTGGTCAATTTACGCCATCTATTATACGCCACAGCATTAGTGCCTCGTGTAAGCCATTTACCATTTGCATTACGCACACTATTAGCCTTTGGTTTAACCGATGAAACCTTTGCTAATATGAGCCAACGTTACCAACCTGGCTCCCCATTAGGTGACGACCATCAATTTGCGCACTTCTTTTATCTGGGCTCTATGTTTAGCTTTTATATTACTTGGAGTTCAGCTACGGCAATCGGTTTAGTACTGGGTAATATCATTCCAGATATGACAAGTTGGGGATTAGAGTTTGCGATGTCTGTCACTTTCATTGGCATGGTGATCCCTTATTTAAATACTAAGGCAATGTTTAGTGCAATGTTCTGTGCAGCTATTGCTTCACTATACTTTGCTTATTTACCTAATAAATTAGGATTAATTATCAGTGCATTAATCGGGGTTGCCGCAGGTTTATCTGTTGTTCATTTTCAGAAAATGTCGATTAATCAAGGAGAGCAAGTATGAATGAGTTTTGGTTAATATTGGGAATGTTTGTGATCACTTTTGGCATTCGCTTTGTGATGTTTGCTTTTGCAGGAAAAATTACTTTCCCTGTCTGGATGCAACAATCATTAAAATTTGTTCCTCCTGCTGTCTTAACAGCAATCATAGTGCCCGCAGTGGTGATGCCTTTTGGAGAAATGGACTTCAGCTTCAGTAATGTTTATTTATTAGCCGCTATTATTAGTGTCATTATTAGCTTAGTGACAAAGAGCCTATTAAAAACCATCTTCTTTGGCATGCTAGTATTTTTGTTATTAAAGATTTTGATGGTTTAAAAATTGCTGTAACAAAAAAACCGATGCTTTGTGGGCATCGGTTTTTATTTATCGCGAGTTAGTCGCTGTTAACCAGTAACTTATTAAATCATTAAACTAGTTACTCAGGTGCTTCTGTTTCAACTTCTTTTGATTCTGGTTTCAAGTCAGGTTTTGCTAATAATATTTCACGTAACTTAGCATCTAACTCTTTAGCAGCAGCTGGATTTTCATCTAAGAATTTACATGCATTAGTTTTACCTTGGCCAATTTTATTACCATTATATGAATACCAAGATCCTGATTTTTCGACTAGTTCTTGCTTAACGCCTAGATCAATCAACTCACCGTAATTATTAATACCTTGTCCATATAAAATTTGGAACTCAGCTTGTTTAAACGGAGGTGATACTTTGTTTTTAACTACTTTAACGCGCGTTTCATTACCCGTTATCTCATCGCCATTTTTAACCGCGCCAATACGACGGATATCTAAACGAACTGAAGCATAGAATTTTAAAGCGTTACCACCGGTAGTTGTTTCTGGGTTACCAAACATTACACCAATTTTCATACGAATTTGGTTAATAAAGATAACCATAGTATTGGTTTGCTTGATATTACCCGTTAATTTACGTAATGCTTGAGACATTAAACGTGCTTGAAGACCCATGTGTGAATCACCCATGTCTCCTTCTATTTCAGCTTTTGGAGTTAAGGCTGCAACAGAATCGACAATCACAACACCCACTGCACCTGAGCGAACTAACATGTCGCATATTTCTAATGCTTGCTCACCCGTATCCGGCTGTGAGATAAGAAGGTCGTCTACATTAACGCCTAATTTTCTTGCATAGCTTGGGTCAAGTGCATGCTCTGCATCGATAAATGCACAAGTTTTACCTTGTTTTTGTGCTTCAGCAATAACTTGTAATGTTAGCGTCGTTTTACCAGAGCTTTCTGGTCCGTAAATTTCAACAACACGTCCGTAAGGTAAGCCGCCTATGCCTAGCGCAACATCTAAACCTAATGAGCCAGTTGAAACAGATTCAATTTCCATTGCTGCTGCACCGTCTCCCAGACGCATGATTGAACCTTTACCAAATTGTTTCTCAATTTGGCCTAATGCCGCCGCTAATGCTTTATCTTTATTCGCGTCCTGACTCATATTCTCTCCAGTGATGTTCTATAATTTACTGTATATTTATGCAGTATACTGCTCATTTATACAGTATCAAGTGTTTTTATTAAAAATTTGTTTCTATATTATCGATTAACCCTAATAAAGCTAAACGAATGGCTTGAGTTCTGACCTCTGAACGATCACCCACAAATAAATAGGTTTCCGTTTTGTGACCACTGTGTGCGTTATACCAAGCAATGCATACAGTACCAACAGGTTTTTCATCGCTTCCACCATCAGGCCCAGCAATACCACTTATCGCAACGGCAATATCAGCATCAGAATTTTTCACGGCACCAATCGCCATCGCATTAACGACTTCTTTTGAAACGGCGCCAAACTCATCAATCAGACCGGCATCTACGCCCAGCATTTGTGTTTTAGCACCATTACTGTAAGTCACAAAACTACGATCAAACCACAGCGAACTTCCAGAAATTTCTGTAATAGCGTATGCTACGCCACCACCGGTACAGGATTCTGCAGTGGTCGCAATTAAACCTGCATTAGTGAGTTTTTCTCCTAATACTTGCGCCAATTCTTTAACGGTTTTTTCAGTAAACATAATTTTCCGCCTTTTTTAGAAATAGTTATTAAGTGTATTCATTATGAAGCCAACAGCGCAAGAATTAAAACAACATACTCCGATGATGCAACAGTTTTTAACCTTAAAAAGTGAAGTGCCAGACACCTTACTCTTTTATCGCATGGGTGATTTCTACGAACTGTTTTTCGATGACGCTCGTAAAGCCTCTCAGTTATTAGGAATTTCCCTCACTCAACGCGGTAAAACCGGCGGTAATGCAATCCCTATGGCCGGCGTTCCCTACCATAGTGTGGAAGGTTATTTAGCAAAGCTAATTGCGCTCGGTGAATCGATTGCAATTTGTGAACAAATTGGCGATCCAGCAACCAGTAAAGGACCTGTTGAACGTAAGATTGTACGTATCATCACCCCTGGTACGCTCACCGATGAAGCATTATTGGATGATAAACAAGATAATTTATTATGTTCAGTTTATCAGCAAGGCGACACCTTTGGTATTGCTTCCTTAGATATTGGTAGTGGCCGTTTTATTGTTAATGAAGTTAATAAAACTGAATCACTGCAAGCTGAAATACAGCGCCTCAACCCAGCAGAGCTACTGTACCCAGATAATTTTGAATGTGTTGATTTAATTGAGCACTTACCCACTATTCGCCGTCGCCCTGAATGGGAGTTTGAATTAGGTACCTGTAAAAATATCTTAACTCAACAACTCGGCACCAAGGACTTAGTGGGTTTTGGTATTGAAAAAGCACATTTTGCTATTTGTGCTGCAGGTGCATTATTACAGTACTTAAAAGATACACAACGTACTGTATTGACACATATTCAGTCGATCACATTAGAGCAAAGCACAGATACGGTTATTTTAGATGCGGCGACACGTCGTAATTTAGAACTGACCTTCAACCTAGCTGGCGGTACTGATAATACCCTGGCGCAAGTACTAGATACCACAGTAACTCCGATGGGTAGCCGTTTATTAAAACGTTGGATCCACCAGCCGATTCGTAATTTAACGGTGCTCAACTACCGTCAAACCATGATCCAAACGCTAATGGATTTCGACTTAACCGACGCACTTTCAATACCACTTAAACAAATTGGTGATATTGAACGAGTGATTGCTCGCCTTGCGTTACGTTCTGCTCGTCCGCGCGATTTGACACGTTTACGCTGTGCTTTCTCTTTACTGCCTGAGTTACAACACTTAATCACGCAATTACCTCAAGATCTAGTAGCTGACCTTAGCGAAGAGATGGGTAACTACCCTGAGTTATTGAATCTATTAGAAACGGCTGTTATTGATAATCCGCCGGTATTGATTAGAGATGGTGGCGTGATCAAAGAAGGTTACAACAGTGAGCTAGATCATTGGCGCAACTTATCTAAAGGTGCAACGGATTATTTAGAAGCACTAGAAAAACGTGAACGAGAAAGCACCGGTATCAGCACTTTAAAAGTTGGCTATAATCGTGTTCACGGCTATTTTATTGAAATAAGTCGCAGCCAATCGGCACATGTGCCTGAACATTATGTACGCCGCCAAACCCTTAAAGGGGCAGAACGTTACATTATTGCCGAACTAAAAGAACATGAAGAAAAAGTGTTATCAAGCCAAGGTAAAGCGCTAGCATTAGAAAAACAGCTTTATGAACAACTGATTGATCTATTACTACCACATTTAAAAAATCTGCAATTTACCGCTAAATCTTTAGCCGAGTTGGATGTATTAAACACCTTAACTGAGCGTGCATTAACGTTAAATTATGTGCGCCCTGTTTTGCAGCAACAAAGTGGAATTGAAATAGAAGAAGGCCGTCACCCAGTGGTTGAGCAAGTGAGTAAAACGCCATTTATAGCCAACCCTGTTAACTTGCATCAACAACGACGTATGTTGATCATTACCGGTCCTAATATGGGTGGTAAATCAACCTATATGCGTCAAGTTGCGTTAATGGTGTTAATGGCACACATTGGTAGTTTCATTCCTGCACAAAGTGCAACGATTGGTCCGATTGATCGTATTTTTACACGTATTGGCGCTTCCGATGACCTCGCAAGTGGTCGCTCAACCTTTATGGTAGAAATGACCGAGACAGCTAATATCTTACATAATGCAACGCCAAACTCATTAGTGTTAATGGATGAAATTGGTCGTGGTACGAGTACCTTTGATGGTTTGTCTTTAGCTTGGGCTTGTGCTGAACAATTGGCACAAAAAATCCAGGCCTATACCTTATTCGCAACGCACTATTTTGAGTTAACACGCTTACCTGAAACTATTCCTGAATTAGTTAATGTGCATCTAGATGCTGTTGAGCATGGTGATAGTATTGCGTTTTTACATGCTTTACAGGAAGGCGCTGCGAATAAAAGTTATGGATTACAAGTTGCCGCATTAGCAGGTGTACCTAAATCAGTATTAGATAATGCGAAGAAAAAGTTACAGCAGTTAGAAGCCTCTTCACTACAATCGCAACAACAAGCACAACTTAACTCTCAGGCGTTAGTCGAAAGTAATACAGAGCAAGCGTCGGTACAATGTAGTTTAGACTTTTCACAGCCAGAGCCTCATCAAGCTATCACTTTATTGACCAGCTTAGATCCGGATGATTTAACCCCAAAACAAGCGTTGGCAATGCTTTATCAGCTGAAAGAGCAGCTTTAATTTTTATCATTATTTTTATCGTTGTTTTATTGCAGTTAAAGAACAGGTACTTAATAACAGATGATAGAGAACAGGTGCTTAATAAAAAATGTTAAATAGCTAACCATTAAAATATAGCGGAGTGTTTAATCACACTCTGCTTTTTCTTTATTATTTGTCCCTTTTCACTTATTACTTATTACTTATTACTTATCAGCTCGCACCAATCATCCAGCCCTTTTTAAAACCCGAATAAAACCTCTATCTATTATGATTTTCAAATCAATAATCATCATTATTTTAAAATTAACGAATTTTTTATGACAACTGAAATATTTCTGTAACAAAACTCTGTTCTAATCGGCGCATTAACAAAATACATAACCTTTGTGCACTAAATAGCTTCCTAATAATAGGCTTAATAAAATGAATAATGAAAATAACAACAGTACTTTAAAACAACTAATTAATTGGTCTACGGTGATCTTTTTAGTCTATTGCATGTTAGTTGCCGTGAGCACGGTTAGCAGCGGGTTTAAATTATTTTCAGGGGGTGCTGCAGGGGCTGAAGAGATATTTCAATTTGCAAGTAACCCACTTGTTGCCTTGATTCTAGGCACACTAGCAACAGCATTAGTACAATCATCTTCTACCGTCACAGCTGTAACCGTTGGTTTAGTGGCCGGTGGTTTACCCGTTTCAATTGCAATCCCATTAATCATGGGCGCTAACATCGGTACCACGATCACTAACTCTATTGTATCCATCGGGCACGTGCGTGATAAGGAAGACTTCAAACGAGCTTTTAGTGCAGCAACAGTACATGACTTTTTTAACTTAATTGCAGTGCTTATTTTCTTACCGCTTGAATTGATGTTTGGTTTATTAGAAAAAATGGCCGGTGCCGCATCACATTTATTGGTTGGTAGCGCGGATATGTCGCTTAAAGGTTTTAACTTTATGAAACCTTTAACAAAACCAGGCGTGAACCTAATTTCAGATATGGCTTCTATTATTCCAGGGAAAATGGCCGGTATTGCAATGGTCATTGCTGGCGTTGCACTTATCTTATTCTCAGTCGCTTTCTTAGGTAAAGTACTGAAAAAAGTATTAGTGGGTAGAGCAAAATCCATCTTGCATAATGCTTTAGGTAAAGGTCCTATTGCAGGTATCAGTTCAGGCGCTTTAATGACAGTGATGGTGCAATCATCATCAACGACTACTAGCTTAATGATCCCATTAGCGGGTAGCGGCATGTTCACCACCCGTCAAATATACCCTTTCACATTAGGTGCAAATATCGGTACAACAATCACCGCATTATTAGCAGCCACAGCTATCTCAGGCCCAATGGCCGAAGCTGCGTTAACTATTGCGCTAGTGCATTTCCTATTTAACTTCTTAGCAGTCGTGGTCATCTACGGAATTCCATTCCTACGTGAACTACCGTTAAAAGGTGCAGAGAAGCTGGCTCAAGTGGGCACAGAAAATAAACTCCTCGCCTTTGGGTATGTTATTGGCACCTTCTTTATCTTACCCGGCTTAATTTTAGTTGGTGTACGTTAATAACAAGCTTAAGTTTTAAATAGTAATTAACCTCTAAAAAATCTGCATATATTTACAAGCGACTCAATGAGTCGCTTTTCTTGTGTCATCACCTACCAAGCTACACAACGTCACAACGTCAATCATCATAAAAACTAATTGTTTGGTCTTAACCATCTATTAACCTTACAATTGTTATCGTATTTACCTCAAGTAAAGTTCTACCGATTACACAAATGAAGGAATAATCATGGATTCAGATAAGTTGCAGTTATTATTAGTAGAAGATGATATTGACTTGGCAACCGCTGTGATTGATTACTTTGAATTAGAAAATATTCAATGTGACCATGCCACCAATGGCTTGTCAGGTTTTAATCTGATCACAACAAACAATTACGATGTCGTTATTTTAGACTTAAATATGCCTAAAATGAATGGCTTAGAAGTGTGTGAAAAACTCAGATCACAGGGCATTGATGTGCCTATATTAATGCTCACAGCAAAAGATACATTGGATGATAAATTGCAAGGTTTCTCCAAAGGAGCCGATGATTATTTGGTGAAACCTTTTGCGATGGAAGAGTTAATTGTGAGAGTACAGGTATTATCTCGTCGTCGTAGTGGGCAAGTTAAAATGCTCAATGTTTGTGGTTTAGAATTAAATGCCAAACAACAAACCGCCTCACGTGACGGCATACCCTTAAAATTATCCCCTATCAGCTTTAAAATTTTAGAAACATTAATGCTTGCTAGTCCCAACCCAGTAAGTAGAGAAAAGTTAGTCCAAAGTGTTTGGGGCGACCATCAGCCTGATAGTAATAGCTTAAAAGTACACATGTACAACTTAAGAAAATCGGTGGATGGTAAAAGCGATAATGACAATACCAATACAAACAAAACAAAATTAATCCATACGCTTGTTGGCCATGGTTTTGTTTTAAAAAGTGAGCAGTCGTAATGAAAATAATCCCGAGCCTCAAGTTATATTTTTTCGCCATGATGCTAGTGGCCGGTGTTACGACAATTTCAATTATGTCTTTTGTTAGTTATAAATACTTTGTTTACGGTGTTAATATTGCGATGAGTGACTCGATGCGATCAATTGCTAATATTGAAAATGTTTCCGAAGGAAATCCAATCAGTATTAATGACTTTGTGGTCGCTAATAGATGGCAAGATTTGCCTAGTATTATTCAAGAAAAATTAGATCCGAACGATATAAAAGAAAATGAGCTATTGAAAGCGATGGATGGCATGCCCCCTTTTACGCCTCCTATAGCGGTTTACTTTGCTATAAAATTGAATGTTGATGGCCAAGTGCGTTTTATCTCAACAATTTTTACAACGAAGGATCAACCTAACACAGGGTTTGATGGCCCCCCTCCTTTTATAAACCTATTAATAATTGCATTGTCTGTCATGGCACTATTTACTTTAACGCCTTATCTGATTTTACATAAAGTAGCTAATCCAGTAGAAAAGCTAATGCTTTGGGCTAAGCAATTAAATAAAAAACAATTGTCTCTTCCTGCACCTGATTTTCATTATAGTGAACTGAATAGCTTAGCGAAGATTGTGCAATCGAGTTTACAATCAGTACAAACAAGTTTAAAACGAGAAAAACGCTTTTTAGGTTATGCTAGCCATGAATTACGCACGCCTATAGCCGTTACACGCACAAATGCTGAATTACTGCGAAAAATGATATCAAAAGGTATTAGTAGTGAAAAACAACTGGTGGTATTAGATCGTATTGAGCGAGCAAGTATTACCATGACAGATTTAACCGAAACACTATTGTGGTTAAACCGCCAACCCGATAAATCTATTCCAGTTAAATCAATTTCATTGGGTTTAATGACACAGCAATTATTAGAACAACTTACTTATTTATTGAATGGTAAAAATGTAGATGTCACGATTGAAACTGATATCAGTATCCATTCTTTACCTGAGGCACTGTGTCAAATTGTGATCACTAATATCATTAGAAATGCTTTACAGCATACTCAAGAAGGCACTATAACGATCCAGCAATCTAAGAGCCACCTCGTGATCAACAATCAAAATATTCGTGATGATAAACATGAGGATGAGCTGGGTTTTGGCTTAGGGTTAGAGTTAACCGAGAAACTAGTTCAGCACTATGGCTGGCAATATGAGAATGTTGCAACCGCTAATGGGCGTCATGTAGAAATTAACTTTAGATGATCTAAAAAACCGCAGTGAGTAATTTACTAACTGCGGTTTAAAATTTATTCAGTGAATTTTTGTTGGGTTGCTAATTCACTGCTACTTATTCACAGTTAGTTATTAACAGCTGCTTAGTCACAACGACTTAGCCAGCTACCACTTAGCTATTAAACATTAACTAGGGGAGCAAGATCCGCAGGGCGATAAAATACCGATTTAAGAACTTTACCTTGGCGAACTAATTTACCTTCTAATTGTACATCTTCAGCACACTTAGCAATGATAAATTCACCTTTAACACTATCCACTAACTTCACACCTTGCTCAGCATAAAAAGCTTCCGTTTCAAGATACTCTTGCTGATTACGACACACTTTACTCATGTTACTTGAATGCACTTCATTCCAACACGCCATAAAATCGATATCACGTTGCTTGGCTACATTTAAAAACAGAT
Source organism: Vibrio sp. 1-Bac 57 (assembly GCF_037546855.1). Lineage (NCBI taxonomy): Bacteria > Pseudomonadati > Pseudomonadota > Gammaproteobacteria > Vibrionales > Vibrionaceae > Vibrio > Vibrio sp. 1-Bac 57. The sequence goes on from NZ_JALAAC010000003.1 coordinate 28,013, forward strand.
CAACTAAGTAGCTAATGGCGATATTATCTTCCACATTTTTATTGCCAAGGTGAACCACTCGTCCCATTAAAACATAGACACTATCAACAATTGCATCGGCTTGTTCAACTTTACATGGCGCTTCTGCCAACTCTGTTAATTCTTCAATAATCAATGAGCTATGTAATGCATCTGCTTTTTCATCCAAGGTTTCTGGCGCAGCACAAGGCAGGTCAAAGGTTTCTCTAAACTGAGTAATATCAGTGTAAAGTTTGTCGTAAATTACAGCGGTTAATTGAGTTAGTTTCATGGTATTTCCTGTTACAGACTAAATGAGAGCAATCAGACAAAAGGTGCTAAATTCACAAATATTAAATTAGCACCAACATTATACTTTTTGTCTTAATGGCCATCTAAATTGGCATAAAGTGTAAAGTGTAAATTCTTTGCTCACCTATAGATAGGGATAAACAAAAAATAATTAAATCCCCTTATTATGCCAATTCAAAACGCCCTTATACAGCACTATAAACTAATTTCCCGGCAACATACGTTGCTTCAACATTACGCTCATCACCTAACATCATCAAAGCGAATAACTTATCCTGTAGGTTGTTAGAGTTCTTTAATCGTAACTTTTGTAAATCCGTCGCTGCCCAGTTTAATGCCACAAAATCTGCTTCTTTACCTGTCACAAAATTTCCTATTTTATGATCTAAACTGAGAGATCTTGCACTGCCTAAGGTTGCTAAATACAGGCCTTTAAAGACCGACAATTTTTTGCCTTGCAACTGCATAATTTTGTAAGCTTCACTAAGTGACTGCAACTGTGAAAAGCTAGTGCCTCCGCCTACATCTGTTGCTAAGCCAACACGAATATTATTTTTATCGGCTTTTTCTAGATCAAATAATCCACTGCCTAAAAATAAATTTGAAGTCGGACAGAATGCGATTACTGAATCCGTTTCAGCCATTGCTTGCCACTCGTTTTCAGTAAGGTGGATAGAATGTGCAAAGATAGATTTATTGCCAGTGAGTCCGTAATGCTGGTAAACATCAAAGTACCCTACTCGCTCTGGGAAAAGTGATTTAACCCAATTAATTTCATCTATATTTTCTGATAAATGCGTTTGCACATAAACATCCGGGTATTCGGCTTTTAACTGTCCTGCAAACTGTAATTGTTCAGCGGTTGAAGTAGGCGCAAAACGCGGAGTGATTGCATATTGCAAACGCCCTTTATTATGCCACTTTTCAATCAATGCTTTAGATTGGTCATAGCTCGATTGTGCGGTATCCAATAAATAGTCTGGTGCATTGCGATCCATCATTACTTTGCCTGCTATCAATCGCATATCTATTTTTTGCGCTTCTTCAAACAAAGCATCAACTGATTCAGGGTGTACAGTGCCAAATACTAATGCGCTAGTTGTGCCATTTTTTAGAAGCTCATGAATAAAAAATTCAGATATTTTTTGCGCGTACTCTTTATCAGAAAATTGTTTTTCGGTAGGGAAAGTATAGGTTTCTAACCATTCTAATAATTGTGCACCGTAAGCGGCGATCATCTCAGTTTGTGGATAATGGATATGTGTATCGATAAAACCAGGCATAATTAATTTGCCACGCTTATCTTCAACCGAATCGTATAAGTCTGCATTTTTTTGTTCGAAAGCTTGTAATGATTTTATTTTGCCATTTTCGATCACCATCAAACCATCTTCAATATATTGATAAGCTTCTTGTGCATTGTCGAGCTGAGCAGGATCTTCAATAAAATGTAAGAAACTGGCACGAATCGCGTTAATCGCTGATTGTTCAGAGTTTGATGAAGGAGTTGGTGCTGTAGTATTTAAATTAGCACTTGGATTAGTATTTAGATTTTTTTGCATAGCAGATTGCCCATAGTGATATTAGGTAAAATTCAGTTGAATTTAGTTAAATGAAAACTATGATTTTTGACTCGACAATACCGAGCCCTTGTTTCAAGCGTTTATTATTAACAACCGAAAATCACTAAAAGCTTACTTAATATAACCAAAATTCAGCCAAGCTTAAAGTATTAATTTACCAGCCCTCTGCGATGTGAATGAATAGACTTGTTCTCATTATCAATATCTATCGCTCTATTTTGCTCTATTTAATGACTAACTTAAATAAATGACTAACTTTACACCTCACTTATCTGCACGTTTTTTACTCAAATTGTGGTAGAATATGGCTGCATTAATGCCTATGAGATAAATAAATGAACTAAACGGTCATAAAATTGGACTATTATCATTACAAATAACAGACCTCGCATTACCAATACCCATATAAAAATGAAGCATCATATTTTCACCATTTGAAGCCTAGCTTTGAGATTTTGCAATGGCCCTGTAAAAACAATTGATTTTGTTCAATTAACCTAATAATTTTTTAATATTTACTCATTACAATTAATTACTATGAGATATACTTTCCAACAACTAAGGAGGAACCATTGCCCAACTTCACTTTAAAACAAGATGAAAAATTATCGATTAAACTAACCCATCATATGAAACAAGGGACGTTTAGACGTATTGACTTATATTTTTCACTTCCAAAAGAGATGGGCATCAATAAAGACACCTTAAGCGAAGTTGATTATTTTAATGCGGGCATTAACGGACGACGCGCTTACCACACCAATGGCTTGCATTTACCTCTATTACACCGTCGTTTTGCCAGTCGTATGAAACGCTCGACCGCTGAATATAAAAGTAATTTAAACCTTTTCGCATACCAATATATTTCAGCATTAGATACCGATGCAAATGAAGTATTGGCAATTAACGATAGTGAAGGTTTAGCTGACTTTTATCATGCTGCTGTTGATTTAACAGAGCATTGTTTAGATATTTTAAAGAAGCACCGAAGCCATCAACCAACCAGTGCCAAGCTCACTTCTATCTATGAAAATGTAGACAATTACCTATCTTGGCATACTGAACAAACCATCATGCGAATGTTGGTCAAAAAACCACGTAACAGCGAGTTTAGTGAAACACGTTTAGCGCTGTTGGCTATTTGCGATGAAGAAAATCAGTATCGCAAAAAAAAGGGCTATAACTCTGAAGCCACTTTAAAAGATCCAAACCGTATTGCTAATAAAATGCGTCTATTACGTCGCTTAATTGAATACGGGGTAATCTTTAAAAGTAGAACGTTAATATTAGGTAATCACACTCGAAAATTAGTAACGGGCGTTGCGACCGCACTATTGATGAGTGTGGTGTTAGTGTTGATTATTAAAACGCAAGGTGCGTTTAGCCAGTTAACCACGTTAATGATATTTATATTGGCAATCATTTATGGTGTGCGTGAAGTTTTTAAAGACGAGTTTAAAAATATGCTTTGGCGTTGGATACGGCGTGGTAAACCTAAATGGTCTCGCACATTATTCGATTCGACTAATCAACAGGAAATAGCCAGACAAAAAGTTTGGCTAGATTACAGCATCAGTAAGAAACTGCCTCAACAAAGTAGGGACTTGTTAGCTGAGCGTCATAGTCAAAATAAACAGAGTGCGCAGCTTTTGCATTACCGTATTGAATCACGTATCAGCAGACAAGGTTTTCAGGCAGGTTACGATACCATTGAAGAAAATATATTCTTTAGTCTACGCCCATTAACTCGGTTTGTGGAAGGTGGAACAGGCAAAGTATTTGAACGCTTAGAAAGCACCTCAAATAAAGAAAAGATCCAAACTACTTCTATTGAACGACGCTACCAAATTAACGTTATTGTCGCCTTAGACCAAGGCCAATATGATGCACAGTTTGAACGTTATAGAATTACCTTGAATCGTTCAGGGATTATTGAAATAGAGAAAGCCGGTGAAGCCAAAATTAAAGACCGAGCGGATAAAAAACTGCAATCAAAACTGTACTCGTTATTGCATATTAAAAGACGTAAATGAACGTTTATTCAAAGTAATGACCGCAGCTAATATTAGCTGCAGTCATTAGCGCCTGGCAGATTCAACTTTCAATGCATAACGACAATATTGTAAAAACAGACTGCATTTAAAACACGAGAGCTTTTAAAACAACCAGCGCTGCAATGGTTTATCTTCGGTGATCCCAGCCCTTCCCCAACGGTCGATACTATCGACAACCAATATCTGGTCAAAATCAGGTAATAATGCTTTTAGTTGAGCTGATACCTTACGCGTTGTGACTAACCACAACTCAGGCGATTCTGTTAATAACGTTGTTAAACTCGCTTTATCCTGCGCTGTCCATTCCAACTCATCTTTAAATAACCGATCCACTACAAACAACTGATTTGCCGAAGCAAAGTCTTCTAATTGATCCGAAAGCAATACAACGGAATCAATCTCTTTATCAAATAAAGTTTGCTGTTGTTGGTTAATCAGCGAGCGAATATCAATCAATAACTGTTGTTGATTTTTTTCAATTACAGGCGCTTTTTCTGGCCAAATTTTCTTTAAATCTTCACTCACAATACTTAGCATGGTGCTCAAATTGTTTGGATTTAACCACGCATAAATTGAACTCTCTCCACTCGGTAATGTAACCGATGCGATGCCTCGACTGCGAGGAGAGAGTGATTGTGAAGCATCTATCTCAATTAGTTTGATATTCCCCTGACGCGCATAAATGAACAAAGGATCCTGCTGCCATAGTGCGCTTAATGTAATAGCAACAGTGGCTTGCTCTCCTGCTTGATATGCTTTTTGCTCACCTTTATTTGCATACCAATTATTTAAACGATCAATACCGTAACGCTTAGGTGCTAAGTAGGTTGTGCTAATTGTTGTACCTTTCATTAACTGGGTCGCCAACATGTAAGTCACTGGTGTAGTGGTTACTATATCCTTGGCCATTAACTGACTAGGCAATAAGAACAATATAGATAATAAAATTCGGCTAAACAGAGGTGAATTTTTTAATTTATTTAAGAGATTCATTATTATTTCCTCGCCACAATTCGATAAACCGTTGCGATTAAAAAGAAGCTAGCTGCCACTAAAATAATTGACGCGCCAGAGGGAATAGGAAGCTTTAATTCCATTGGTAACAAAGTACCAATTAAACAGCTTAACGTAGCTAATAATGAAGACAACAGAACAAAACTACCCATGCTTCTAGTCATTAAACGTGCCGTTGCACCGGGTATTAATAGCAACGCCCCCACTAACACTGCACCAACAATTTTCACCGCAGCAATAGTCACTAAGGTGATCATCATTACAAATAAGTAATCATAAAAGTGCGTGTTATAACCACGAACTTTAGCGATATCAGGACTAATTGAAGCTAATAAAATACGATTAAAAGTGAACATCAACCCAACAATAATAAGTAGGCAACTGACACCTAATACTAATAAATCAAAGTCAGTGATAGTTAATATTGAACCAAATAATACATTCTCTAACATGTGAATATTAATTTTACGTGCAACATACATTAATAATGCGGCACCACCGGCCAATGCAACAGCAAGGAACACCCCGACTAAAGTATCGTAAGGTACTGCTGTGCGGTTACGTACAAAATGTAATAACAATGCAAAGATCATGCAGAAACAGAACAAGCCAATGATTGGATTTTCAGGGGGCTCCCCTAATAATACGCCAATAGCAATACCCGTTAATGCGGCATGCCCTACCGCCTCTGAAAAGAATGCAAGACGTTTAGCAATCACTAATGTACCTAATCCACCCAACAGTGGTCCAACGAACAAGGCAGCCACTAAAGCATTGACCATAAAACCATAGGCAAAGCTTTCACTTAACCAGCCAGCTTGCGCGCCTTGGTTTGCTAATAAACGTAACCAATCCATTAAGCGACTTCCTCGTTTTGATGGTTTGAGTGGGTACGATAATGATTAAATAATCGTTCTATTTTATTTGCCTTTAACACGTCTTCTGCCAATCCACTTTCCAATAAAGTTCCATTCACTACATGCACCACGGCCTGCAAACGGCGTACTGCACTAATATCATGATGTACAACCAAAATGGTTTTGTTTTCTTTCACAAGGTCAGCAATCAATGACTCAAAATAACGTACACCTTGGTCATCCATACCATTGGTAGGCTCATCCAAAATCAATAAATCAGGATCATCTAACAAGGCTTGTGCAAATAAAACTCGTTGCTGCTCGCCCCCAGACAATTGCCCCATTCTAAACATGGCGCGATCTTCCATTCCCAAACGTGCCAACTGTTGCAGCGCTTTGACCTTGTGTTTTTTATTAAAGTTAAAAAATAAAGGGGAGCGACTTTGATTAAGTAAAATAAAGTCTAATACTGTTAACGGCAAGCTAGGCTCAAAGGTCGCTTTTTGTGGCACATACCCTATTTTACCTTTACCCTTAGGCCAATGGATATTCACCTCTCCTTTAAAAGGAGTTAATCCTAATATCGAACGTAATAGTGACGTTTTTCCTCCTCCATTAGGGCCCATGATTACATGGCATTCACCGGAACCTAATGTGGCTGAAATATCCTGTAACACAATGTTATTTTCATAGCGTAAACTAACATGACTTAATGAAATAGAGGGGCCCACTACACACCACCTTTTTGTGCTGCAGTAAACTTCATCGCTTCCACTAGCGTATTTAAATTTTGACGCATTTCCACTTCAACTTTGTCCGCTCGATAAGCTCCGTGGGTCATGTGTGAGAAACGGTATAACTTAATTCCTGTTTCTTTTTCTATGGTATCAACATAACGGTTTGGCATATTTAGCTCATAAAACAATACATCGATACCAGATTCTTTAATCTTTTCGATGGTTTCTTGCAGTTGGCTTGCACTTGGCTCAACACCGTGCGCAGGTTCGATAACAGCACTGACTTGTACACCAAACTCCTGCAGAATATAACCATAGGCATTATGTGTAGTCGCAACTTTCATACCTGCGGTATTAATATCGCTTAAGTCCATCATTGCTTTATGTTTCATCTTTCTAAATTTCAAAGCATAAGCTCGTGCATTTGCACGATATAACTTAGCGTTGTCTGGGTCTATTTTAGACATTTCATTGGCAATGCTATAAACCTTTTGAATGGTTGTTGCCACACCTACAAAGGTATGTGGATTAACAACACCATTGCCGACAGATTGCCCCATGGCAGGTAAGAGAGGCACATCTTTATTCGCTTTGATAATAATAAGATCATCGCGGTCAGCAGCTTTAATCACTTTTAATGCAAAATCATCGTGCCCAATAGCATTAACAACAATGACATCCATTAAATTTAAACGACGTAAATCATTGGCTTGAGGTTGGTAGTTGTGTGGGTTAAATCCTTCATCAACAAGGGGCAATACATTCACTTGGTCACCAACCACTGCTTTCACGTAGCTATAATAAGGTTGTAACGTAATGCCAACCGTTAGTTTTTTTTCTTGTCGATTCTGTTCGCTGCTTTGTTGTTTAAGTTGTTTAAGTTGCTTAGGTTGAATCTTTTGCTCATTTTTTAGATCAACTTGTGCATAGCTTTGCAAACTCGTCAGCGTTAACAATAAAAGCAATGAGAAGCGTTTAAGCATAATTAATAATGTCGCCATGGAAATTTCCTAATGCTGATGTCCAGCGTCGTTTTACTGGTAAGTAATACTTTAATGTTCAGTATGTTGCTCTGTAAGTTGTGACTCACTAAACACCACTTGAGTCCAACCTGATGTGGCTAAAGCATTTAGATCAAAAGCGGTAGCTACACTTGCTTGCGGTTTTTCCTGCAACCAAATATCAACTTGATCACTACGGCTATTTAAAAGATAACGTATGCCACCTTTAGCCGGTGTACTTTGATATATTCCAGCAGCAACTAAAGACCAATCATGCTCGCCTTGATGCGCCCAGCTTTTATCTTTTACAAAGGGAGCAATCCAATCTTGATCCAATTGCGTTACCGCTAACCAATCTTGTTGCATCTGATAAAAATAACGGATCTCTTCATGGGCTAACCGCAGCTCAGCAATCATAGCTAAAGGAGGAGAAGGCAGATCAGTGATCAGCACTTGATGATCAGCTAAAGACTGATGTTGATGATGTGCACTGTTATAGGGTAATAACAGTGCGCCTATTAGCAAAATTAAAAGGCATAACGTCGCTATCCAGTAACCTTCATGCCCTTTATTTTCGCTGACAACTGCTTGTATGGTCATTTCTCAGTTATCTCAACACTATCCACTTCAACGGGATACTCGTGCCCAGAATCAAATACCAAATAGTATTCATCGGGCGCATCACTAAAAGTAGCAATAGAACGTTTATCCGTTTTCACTTTAGCAATTAAGTTATCGTCGTAATCGTACATATTGACCTGATAATCGACCGCTTTACTGCCATCACTATAACCCGCTTCACATTCAATCTTGTCGCCAACAATTGAACAATGCATTAGTGGATAATGTGCAAAAGCAAGCTGACTAACAGAAAGAAGACCGATACCAATTAGGCTTTTTTTAAGCAGAGTAACTGCACTCACGCGGGCAACCACTACGGTAATATCGCTTCAAAAGTAAGGTGCACACTAGCATTCATTTTTTCTGCTAGTGGGTTATTCATAATAGGGGCTCTATGTGATGCCTTTAAAATATAACGGCCAGCAATCTCTGGCGTAAACTCAATAAAACCTTGCTCATCACTAACAACGTCAATTTGGTCTTGCTGGTTACGGTATAAAGTACCATCACGTGTAATTTCTGCTTTTACACCCGCTTGGGCTTTACCGTTAAAGAATAATTGAAAACGTACAGGCTCAGTCGCCACAATATCAGCAGGTTTAGTAGTAGGTTGAAGCTCTAGGTACTTACCTTCTAATGGGAAAGGCTTTTCACTTGGCTTGCCAACAGTAATGTAGGTTTCTGCTCGCGTGTAGTTTAATGTGCTGCTTACATCACGCGCACCTTCAGGTAATAATGCAACTCGCTCAACCTTGTCCGCACGTAATCTTTTCTGAGTATCACGTTTACCAGCTTTATAGCTTGTTACGTAGCTTGGCGTACCATTAATTTGTACTCGGTGTGTCCCTTCTTCTGTAAAGTGGAAATCAAATACAGAGCGGCGTTTACCACGCAATACAAAGTCAGGACGTTCTTTACGGCCATCGGGCATAACCACTTGTGCTGTTTCACTTCCCGCAGGTTTATCCATCACAAAGGTGCCATGAGACGCTGTCACATCAAAAGTTAGCCAATCGCCACCTTCTTTAGAAATAGTAAAATGAGAAGGTAATACCCAACGTGGATGTGCACTAGCAACACTTGATAGTGTTAATCCGACTAACATTGACGCCATTACAACAACGGCATTGAATTTTTTATTTAGCATTGTTCTCTCTCTTAAGTAATTGTTGATTAGTGATTAGTAATTAATAATTAGTAACTATTAATAGATGGCTGTTAATGGCTGACTGCGACTTAGTAACTGGAAAATATAAAACCCATTAATTAAGCTGATAATGTAAAGCAATGTTGCCAGTCTCTTCGGTAGGTGCGATTTGCAAATCAAAGCTTTCTTCACCTAAGGTTATTTTTTGTCGAATGTAATTACGTCCACCGTGCTCACGTACAACTTCGACATAAAAAGTGTAATCACCCTGTTCAACACGTTTTCCTTGCTGATCTAAACCATCCCAAGTAAAGCGATGTTGTCCAACGGGTCTAGTAGCAGAAGTGACGGCATCAACAACCGAGCGGTCATCACGCCCAACTTTACGCCACCAACTACGTAAGTCTTTTAACCATTCATCATCACCAACCCAAAGTTGTATAGTGCGTACAGGCTGTCGTTTTTTATCTTCAATCCACACTGCAACATAGGGCCGAGCATAGATACTTGCTTCCACTTGAGGTAATTCAAACTCAACGCCCATGCTCGCTGATGCTGGAATAGTTTTTGCCCAACTCGGTAAGGCAACCATTAAACCCAATAGCCAATAACTAAAATAAATTCCCTTCATTTTCTCACTCTCATTGTTTAAATTTTCTTAACTGTATTTTTTGTTGATATGTTGTTAATTTCAGAAATAACTCACAGGACTTTTTATGGTACAGCGAAGAGATAAATCAGTAGGCTGATAACGGAGCCAAATGCAGTCCATTTTAATCCCAAGCTAAAACTCTTTTTCTTCGGTACTAACAAGCACACTCCTGTTAACACAAAAAAAATCATTAATAGGGCGCTAATATCAATAAACCATGCCCATACTTGGCCACTGTTCCTGCCTTTATGTAGGTCATTTAAGACTGCAATCACGCCATAATGTGTTGTTTCTATTTCCGCTTCTTGCGTGACTAAATCAATAAAGACTGTGCTGTTAAAACCAGGGCCTTTGTAATCTAAAGAAACCTCACCTTCAACCAATTCCCCTTCTTCAACTTCGCTGAACAACTGCACAGATGAAGGCTTTCCGGTGACATTGGTTTTATCTGCTAAGTAAGCTAATAGCTTTGTTTTATCAACGACTAAATGATCGCCTGTTATTGCAAATAAAAAATCAGGTATGGCCAATATTTGCTGATCGACTTTTGGTTGTTCACTAACATACAAGTGAGGTCTATTTAAAGTGATACCTGTAACAGCAAAAAATAAAACAACTAATAATAAAGCCATTGAAACGTAGATATGTAAACGCCTTGCCCATAACTGCACTTTTTTATTTTTGAGCGAATTGACCATGAAAGTTGATGTCTTATTTTATTAGATTATAAAAACGCAAATGTAACTCATTATCATTTAAGAGATAAATAAATTTACATTCTTTACATTTTCTATGTAATGCAAATAAACAATAAGGTGAAGTTGTAAATAAAAGACAGGACGATTAGATTGTAAATAGGTGTATCAACTGTTTGAGCATCTACTCAAACAGTTGATGGGTTTTGATTAATAACGAACTTGTACTGTTGCCATAAAGTTACGTCCTTCGCCAACCACTACGTTTTGTGCACCGTTACTCGCGTAATCATCACTTGTTGAACCGCCACCAGCGTAGTAATCAGTATCAAATAGGTTCTCTACGTTTAAACGGAAAACCATGTCGAGGTTTTGGTCATATTGAAGTGTATGAGAAATACCTAAATCAATGCGTGTGTAAGCATCTTTTTTGTAGGTATTAGCAGCATCACTGTAACGAGAGCCCACGTAGGTAGCACCTAAGTTAAGATCCGTATCACTGGTAACTTGATAACGAGACCAAACACTAGCGGAAAACTTAGGCACATCAGCAGGTCGATTACCCTGATAATTTGCATCAGTAGTGTATTCAGCATCAAGGTAAGTACCCGTACCACTCAATGATAATGACTCTGTTAAATTACCTTGGAATGCTAATTCAGCACCACGATGAACTCGTTCGCCTGCTTGCGTGACTTCGTATGATTCTGAAGTACCCACATTAATGGTTGAGTTTTCCTGCGTAATTTCAAAAATAGCGGCAGAAGCAAACAACCTATCGTCAAACAGTTCCCATTTCGTCCCTAATTCGTAAAGTTTACCTGTCACTGGATCAAGTGAAGCACCGTCGTTAGTCGCTTTACTATCTGAAACATCAGATAATGGCTCAAAACTTTCAGAATAAGTTAAGTAGATAGAACCATTATTTGCAGGGTGATAAATCAATGCTAGTTTAGGCACAATTGCATCTAATCTTTCATCAGATTCACCATCTTCACCTGGTGTAACTTTTAAGTCATAGCGAAGTCCACCTAAGACTTGCCACTGTTTATTTAAGGTCACCATATCTTGGACATAAAAACCATAAGCGTTATATTCACTGTCACTTGTTTTTACACTTGCAGAAGTGTTGATAGTTGCAGAGTCATTTGGTTCACCAACTGTTGTTGTAGTGCTGTTTAACGAATACTGTTCACGTTCATAGCTGTAGCCTAACCAGTTACTACCAATTAATAATTGGTGTTCAATACTGCCAGTATTAAATTCACCTACTAAATCAGCACTTGCAGTTTGGAAGATCCAATGGTCACTGCGGTCACTACCGCCTTGTGAATAAGTTGTTCCATCAAACGTTGTTTCAACGGGGTAACTCTCTACATCATGACGCTTAAAATTTTGATAGTTATAACTAACATTCAACGACCAATTTTGATTTAATTGTGCATCGACACCAAGGCCTACATTCTCAACTTCATTATCAATGTTTGACCATTGCGTATCCCAAATATACTTATCGCCTAATACTGATTTACCATCAACAACATAAGCACCAGAGTCAACACTTCCGTCATCTGTTGTACGGTCATAATGTGCAGAAACAGTGACGGCATCATTGATATCATAATCAACAAATAATCCACCTACAAAACGTTCTGTAGAAGGTGTAGAACCATCACTATAGCTTCTCCATGAATCATAATTTTGTTGTGATAAAACTAAGCGACTGCGTAATGTTTTATCTTCATTTAATGCACCACTGACATCGAGCGTGCTTCGTGTTGCGCTGTTTGAACCAATATCTTGGCTAAATACAACTTGCGTTTCAGCGGTAGGTTTTTTAGAGACCATGTTAATAAGGCCGCCAGGTGCTGATTGTCCGTATAACAAACCAGCTGGCCCTTTTAATACTTCAACAGATTCTAATAATTCAACAGGTTGACGGTAATGAGACCAATGTTGTTTGCCATCACGTAAAAAACCACTGCTACTACCTAATTCAAAACCACGTAAAGAGAAGCGCTCACGGTTACGGCTATCACCGCCCGCTGAAACACTTGAGTCATTTTTTAAAACTTGTCCTAATGTTGTCGCACGCTGCTCATCAATTAATTGCTCATCGATCACCGTAACTTGTCCCGGTGTTTCAAGTTGCGTCATTTCCATACGCATAGAGCCTGTATTATTATCGGCTTTATAGTTTGCACGCTCAGCAGTGATAACCATTACATCTTCAGGATTTAGCTCTTTTTCAGCAGCGTTAACATAAACCATTGATGAGGCAAGCGTCGCCCCTACGAATAATGCTAACTGACTTTTTTTAAACATGTTTCACTTCTCCAAAGTGTTAATTTTCATTTCCTCAATTAGGAAATAATCGCAATTCCATTTGAGTGATAAATCTCATGCACTGATGGAAACAACGCAAAACTTACATGATAATAATTATCAATAACATCAAAATTACATTATTTACATTTTCGAAAATAAAAACACAGATAATCTGGATTTACTATGCTGCTTTTGAGGGCAACAAAGTAAATCCAGTCATTCGCTAGAGTTGGTTAGCGTTTAAAAATAGAAGAGATGGCAGTAGAAGTATTAAATTGAAATATAAAAATGTTAAAAATAAAAAAATCCAAGAGAAAGTTGGCTGATTTTTTCACAAAAAGTATAACCTTTACCGTGCACGGTTTTGATATGTAATTTTGATAGCCCTGCACTCAACATTTTTCTACGTATGTTACTGATATGCACATCTAAATTTCTATCAAAAGCTGATATATCTTTTTTCAACACCTCTTTTTGTAAGGTTGCTTTAGAGATAACATTACCATCATTTTTACTTAGGTATTGTACTAAGGAGACTTCAGTTTCGGTTAAAGGTAGGCGTGCGACTCTCAGTGAAAACTGTTTACTGCAATGATGAAATGTTAAACGTTGCCTATCTAAACTGACTCGGCGTAACAAAGCATCAATATGCACTAATAGTGTTTTAGCGGAAAAAGGCTTTGTCAGGTATTGATCTGCGCCTCCTTGTAAACCATCGAGTACAGCAGTTGGATCGGTTGATTCGCTCAACAATAAAATGGGGGTGGCAAAATTTTTACATATCGTCGTAATTAGTTTTAAAGTCTGCGCTGAGGACAAGTAGTTATCAACTAATACAAGATCAACACTTTGTTGCTGCAGAAAGTTTAAAATTGTTTCACCATCACTAAAACAAGTGACTTGGTGTTTTTTGCTGCTTAGTACTTCAGTGAGTGACACAGTACTTTGTGGATCATCACTTAATAACACTATATTTGACATAATGACCTTTAAAAATAAAAACGAACGATAATGATTCGCATTCTACTTTTTAAAGTTGAACTTATCAATGATACGGAAACGTTTTTATCCTACTGATCTATTAACAATCGAAAAAACCTCGTCTCAGCAACATGCTAGCAACGCGTAACTGACACTTTTATCTATTCTACTAATCAGTCCATAGGGTTTTATGGCCATATTTTTATTGGCATATTTTTTAATAGCGTATTATTTGGTTAGGGTATTGTTCGAAGAGTTAGCTCAAAGTTGTTGAGCTGGTCATTTGTGACATAGCTTGATGAAGGTTGGCTTAACTTAATTGGAGGCTGGTGTAGCTGATGCTTAATTAATCGAGTATAGGCTATTAATAAAAATCTAACTTAATCGGTCTATCACTAATGTAATAAGGCTAATGTCATAAAGGCTTCAATAATCATCAAATGATCGTTGAAGCCTTCGTTTTAATCGCTGCGTTATAACACTAGCGAATTATCATTTCTTTGCTCTAAGCAGATAACGAGACAATCGATTCTATCTCTACACCACTTCGACCTAATGCATTTAATACCGCTTGCATTGATGCAGTCACAATATCTTCGCAATGTGATGCAGCACAGTAACGCTGGCCTTTAATGCTAATTTGTACGTAAGCCATTGCCTCGGCTTGTTCATTTTCAGCGCCTAATTTACTTGGCATAGCATGCTCATTATAATCAAGTAATACAATGTCATAGCCAATCTTAGCGCTTAGTCCTTTAACAAAGGCATCTAACACACCTTTACCTTCGCCTTTAATACCAACAACTTGGTCTGCGATTTCTAATTCAACCTGTAAAGTATCTACATTACCCTCGCGGTTTAATTGGTAATCAGCCATTTTAGCTGCTTGTTGTGGATTTAAATAAGTACTAGAAAAAATATCTTTAATCGCTTTAGGACCTACTTCTGCTTCGCTTTTTTCTGCAAACTCTTGAATATATGGGCTAAAGTCAACTTGCATCCAACGTGGCATTTGAATGCCGTAATCTTGCTCAAGTACATAAGCAACACCGCCTTTGCCTGACTGGCTATTGATACGAATAACTTGTTGATAAGAACGACCTAAATCTCGAGGATCAATAGGTAAATAAGCCACCTGCCAATGTGCATCAGGATCTTGCTCTCGCTGCTCAGCATCAATACTCATACATTTATTTATCGCATCTTGATGGCTACCTGAAAAGGCTGCAAACACAAGCTCACCAGCATAAGCATGACGAGGATGAACCGCTAATTGCGTACAACGCTCAACGGTTGAAATAATACGATCCATATCTGAGAAGTTTAATTCAGGGTCAATGCCTTGGCTGTAAATATTCATCGCCATGGTGACAATATCCATATTACCAGTACGCTCACCATTACCTAATAAAGTCCCTTCAATACGATCTGCACCTGCTAGCACACCTAACTCAGCGGCAGCAACACCACAGCCACGGTCATTATGTGTATGTAGGCTGATCCTTACTGCTTCTCGATGACTAATATTATCGTTAATCCACTCAATTTGGTCGGCATAAACATTAGGTGTTGATACTTCTACTGTCGCAGGTAAGTTGATGATCACTTTGTTATCAACCGTCGGTTGCCACACATTTATCACCGCATCACATACTTCTAATGCATAGTCCATTTCTGTACCGGTAAAGCTTTCAGGAGAATACTGGAAAGACCAATAGGTATCAGGCTGTTGTAACGCCATCTCTTTTACCCATTTCGCACCTTGCACTGCAATACTCTTAATCTCTTCACGCGACTTTTTAAAAACCTGTTCACGTTGCACCGTAGAGGTTGAATTATACAAATGTACAATCGCTTTTTTAGCGCCTTTTAAGGCTTCAAAACTACGTGCAATTAAAGGCTCTCTAGCCTGTGTTAATACTTGAATCGTTACGTCATCTGGAATTAAATCTTGCTCAATCAATTGACGAACAAAATCAAAGTCAGGGGCTGAAGCGGCTGGAAAACCCACTTCAATCTCTTTAAAACCAACATCAACTAATAGCTTAAACAACTCTAATTTCTGGCTTGGACTCATTGGCTCGATCAGCGCTTGATTACCATCTCTTAAATCAACACTACACCACTCTGGTGCCTGGGTAATTGTACGATTTGGCCAACGTCTATCGGTTTTCTGAATAGGTGTAAAAGCACGATACTTTTTATGATTGAAGCTAGATGGCTGATTGCTATTCATTGACATAAGAGATTCCCTAAAACTATTCTTCGATTAACGGTTTGTTGCTATCTTATTCTGTCCTACTTAGTCTTTGGTCTGCATAGTAGTTGGTTACGACTCTTTTATTTTATCTCTGGTTAAGATAAAACAAAAGAATCAGCGAGTTGGCTCAGCATGGTAAGGTTATTGCCACCCGTTTCCGGTTAGAAACTTCGCTCGCTATCCATAGTGAAACTATAAACAATTTTATGGAGTGAATGATTGCAAACTCGCTTATTTAATGGCAAATTATCGCAACAAAAACCTATTTAAACCAACAATAGTAGTGATTAAAACCAAACAGAGGTTAAAGCATGCACTCAGTGATCAAATTAGACCGAACTGACAAACAAATATTGCGCTTAATGCAAAGTAATGCACGGATCAGTAATTTAGAGTTAGCTGACAGTGTTGGCTTATCTCCTACCCCCTGTTCTCGACGTGTAAAACGCCTAGAAGAATCAGGCATTATTGATAAACACGTTACTTTATTAAAACCAGCAGCCTTGGGTTTAAACCTAACCGCAATGATCGGCATTAGTATGGATAGGCATACCCCAGAACGATTTGAAAACTTTGAAAGAGAAGTCACATCATTACCAGAAGTTTTAGAATGCCTAATTGTCACAGGGCAATCAGCAGACTTTTTATTAAAAGTAGTAGTACGAGATATGCAGCATTACGAGAAGTTTCTATTGGGGCACATTACAAAGCTTGAAGGGGTAACCGGAGTGCATTCAAGTTTTGTATTACGTGAAGTTGTTAAAAAAACCGCATTACCGCTTGATTAATAAAAACAATAACTGGTAAAAATTTATACATAGTGCAGATTAAAGTACACACAGAAACACTCAAAGTAAGCGAAAAAGGACACACAAATGTCAGTAACACAATTAGATAGGATCACCATCGAACCTTCATCAAAAGCAACATGCTGTGTAATTTGGTTACATGGATTAGGCGATTCTGGCGCTGGTTTTTCACCGATAGTTCCGGTCTTACGATTACCACAGGATCATCAAATTCGCTTTGTTTTCCCACATGCACCGGAACAAGCAGTGACCATTAATCAAGGTGCAGTAATGCGCTCATGGTATGACATTAAAAGCATGGATTTACATAATCGAGCAAATATTGTAGATGTACTTGATTCAGAAAAAATCATTCAAGGATTAATACAAGAGCAACTTGATAGCGGAATTGCCAGTGACAAAATAGTATTGGCTGGTTTTAGCCAAGGTGGAGTGATGAGCTTATTTACTGGATTAAGATATACGCAAAAACTAGCGGGTATTTTAGCGATGTCATGCTACTTACCTAATGGTGATCAATTACCTGCATCTTTAACCGTTGAAAATCAGCAAACACCGATTTTACATCAACACGGTGAGCAAGATGACGTGGTGCCTTTTAGCGCTGGTAAAATGGCTAATCAATTATTAGTTAATGCTGGATATCAAGTACAGTGGTATTCATATCCAATGCCACATACGGTAGTTGCTGAGCAGTTGAGAGATATTTCAGCATGGCTACAAAAGGTACTGAAGTAAGGTTTACTTTGGAGTGTTTTTATTTCTTTACTCTATTTCTATTTAGTAGCGCTGTAGTTTTGGTGGTGCGGTATAATTTTGGTGTAATGGCATAGCTAATCAGCAATCAATTAGCATGATTTCTCGTTCCCATGGTCTCCGTGGGAATCCTGCTTGAGCTGTTTTTTCGTCCTCTCGGCGACTTTATTTCTCTTGCTCAGAAGAGGACCTATCCCTACAGAAATCAAATGAGCGGGCACCAGATTGTTTTTTGATCCGAACAATGTACAGCTTTTTAACACATCGACTATTCCTGACCATTACTTCCAAATTCTTAAAATAGATTAAAGACAATTAAATCAATAGCAAACAACATTTTTATACTAATTTTTAGGCATATTATGCTATGGTAAATTCTTCCCATTGAGCACTTCTGTAAGTTGTACCAACTTGTAATAGAGTTAATGGTGATGTGCGCTCAATGGAGTGATTAAGGGGGAATTATGTTAATACAATTTCTAAAAGGTTCTCTGTTCTAGGTATTTCCTAGGAGAGAGAAAATGAAAAAAGAAAATAAATTAATTTCAGCGTACGGTGTAAATGAAGCTGGCTTAGCAGCAATGCCTCGTAAAATTTCAGGCACTTTTATTTCCAGAATCTGTGTTGGTGAAGAGATGGGATGTAATCATTGTTTTCCACATGGCATAGAAACCAGTAATGACTACTGGTCAAAACAGCAAAGAAATTGGAAAAAAAATCGTAAAACACAATGGAAAAATGCTTAAGCTAATAAACTAGAATTGAAGTTAATTAACCAATGCTGACAACATAAAGCGTGTATTAGGAGACTGGTACGCGCTTTATTTTTTATTGTAAATGCTTGGCAAGATGATCGATTAACAAACGGATCTTAGGTGACATATAACGATTCTGTGGGTAGACCGCCCAAATGCCCTCTGCGGGTTCTCTGAACTGATCCAAAATGGTCATTAACTGGCCTGATTCTATATATGTTTGCACGTAATAATCCGGTAACTGCACAATACCAATATTTTTTAATGCAGCATCCACCAGTGATAAGCCACTATTACAGCGTAAATTTCCCTTTACCCTCACCGCTTTTTCTTTGCCTTGTTCAATGAAACGCCAATAGTCTCGCGTGCCCAATAAACAATTGTGATGTTTTAACTCCGATAACGAGTGAGGTTGGCCGTGTGTTTGTAAATAATCTTCCGTGGCACACACATAATTAAAACGTTGGCTCAATCGTTTGGCGATTAAGGTTGAGTCTTGTAATTGCCCTAAACGAATAGCAATATCAAAGCCGCCATCAATTAAATCAACACGGTGGTTAGTCAACTCGGTAGTCACTTCAATTTCGTTATGTAATGCTACAAAGTCATTCACTAATGGCAATATTTTTTGCTCTCCATAGGTAACTGGCACCGTTAGCTTTATTTTCCCCTGGGGGCTACTTTGCAGATTGGTTATCGCTTGTTCTGCGGTATCAAGACTATCTAATAGATGACGACAATGCTGATAAAATAGCTGTGCTTCCTGTGTTAGTGACACTTTACGTGTGGTACGGTAGAACAGTTTTACCTTTAAACGTTTTTCCAGCGCACTGATTTGACGGCTTACTTGTGCGGTTGATATATTGAGGTTTTTAGCGGCTAATGAAAAACTCTGGGTTTCAGCTACCGCTACAAATTCATTAATACCTTGCCACTTCATTGTTACCACCTAGTAAAAGTAATTTTCATTTTAGGTAGATTATCATTAATCCAGAAACAAATATAATAGACCTATTAAAATGCAATACACACATAACCGGAGTAAATATGACAGACCAATTTATTAAATCAAAAGCAGCAATCGCTTGGGGCCCAAATCAACCACTAGTGATTGAAGAAGTTGATGTAATGTTACCTAGAAAAGGTGAAGTATTAGTTAAAGTAGTCGCTTCTGGCGTTTGCCATACCGATGCATTTACTTTGTCTGGCGAAGACCCAGAAGGCTTATTCCCTGTTATTTTAGGCCATGAAGGTGGTGGTATTGTTGAACAAATAGGCGAAGGTGTTACTAGTGTTAGTGTCGGAGATCATGTAATTCCACTTTATACGGCCGAGTGCGGTGAGTGTAAATTCTGTAAATCAGGTAAAACTAACCTATGTAGCGCAGTACGTGAAACACAAGGCCGTGGCGTAATGCCAGATGGCACTAGCCGTTTCTATAAAGACGGACAACCAATTTTCCACTACATGGGATGTTCAACATTCTCTGAATACACAGTATTACCAGAGATCTCATTAGCAAAAGTAAGCAAAGAAGCACCACTTGAAGAAGTATGTTTATTAGGTTGTGGTGTTACCACAGGTATGGGCGCGGTATTAAATACAGCTAAAGTTGAAAAAGGCGATAACGTTGCCATCTTTGGTTTAGGTGGTATTGGTTTATCGGCTATCATCGGTGCAAAAATGGCTGGCGCAAATAGAATCATTGGTGTTGATATTAATGAAAGTAAATTTGAACTAGCAAAACAACTAGGTGCAACCGACTGTATTAATCCTAAAGACTACGACAAACCTATCCAAGATGTAATTGTTGAAATGACCGATGGCGGTGTTGAATACTCGTTTGAATGTATCGGTAATGTTGACGTAATGCGCAGCGCACTTGAGTGTTGTCATAAAGGTTGGGGTGAATCAGTGATCGTTGGGGTTGCTGGCGCTGGTAAAGAAATTTCTACTCGTCCGTTCCAGTTAGTGACTGGGCGTGTATGGCGAGGTACTGCATTTGGTGGTGTTAAAGGTCGCTCTGAATTACCAGCAATTGTTGAACGTTATATGGCTGGAGAGTTCAAGTTGAGCGACTTTATTACCCATACTATGCCATTGGAAGATATCAATAAATCTTTCGATTTAATGCACAGTGGTGAAAGTATCCGCAGTGTTATTCACTTCGACCATAAATAGCATACGTAAATAAAGTACCTAGCTAACATACGTAACTAACATATAACTAACGTATATAGCTAAAATCCTCATTGATAGACCAAGCAGGATCTCTGTTTGGTCTACTTCATTTAAAAACGAGCAATATTATGATCCTTGAAAATATCAGCAGTAATAAACTATTTGAAGGTTGGCATAAACAATATACTCACTCATCAAACATACTTAACTGTGAAATGCGTTTTGCCATCTATTTACCGCCGCAGGCAAGCAGTAATAATCCAGTACCAGTCATGTATTGGTTGTCAGGTTTAACCTGTAGCGACGAAAACTTTATGCAAAAAGCAGGCGCACAAAAGTTAGCAGCAGAGTTAGGTATTGCGATTGTTGCACCGGATACCAGCCCACGTGGTGATAATGTAGCCGACGATAAAGATAAAGCTTACGACCTTGGTTTAGGTGCAGGTTTTTATTTGAATGCGACACAAGCACCATGGAATAAGCATTATCAAATGTACGATTATATCGTTAATGAGCTGCCAGCTTTAATAGAGGCTAACTTCCCAGTCACCAAACAACGTGTGATCAGCGGTCACTCTATGGGTGGTCATGGCGCATTAACCATTGGTTTACGTAATCCTGAGTTATACCAATCAATCAGTGCATTTAGTCCAATCTGTAACCCTATTAATTGCCCATGGGGAGAAAAAGCATTTAGCGCTTATTTAGGTGATAATGTTGAAGAGTGGAAAACCTATGACAGTTGTGAATTATTAGCACAGCAAGAAAAACATCAACCTATTTTAATTGACCAAGGTAGCAACGATTCGTTTTTACAAGAACAGCTAAAACCAGAAAATTTAGCCGCGATTGCTAACACTCAATTAAACCAGTTCCAACTCAATATGCGTGAAGGTTACGACCACAGTTATTACTTCATCAGCAGTTATATTGATTCACACCTACAGTTCCATGCTAAAAACTTAGGCTTGCTGTAAAAGGTTAGGTCAATTGTCGAGAACTAATCAATAATGTTAGTTCTCGCATATCCCTCCATATTGAAAGACATTAGCTGAATCTTAACATTTGAATGACACGAGTTAAGCCAAGCAATAAAAAACCTAGATTCTGATAATAAAGGCATAACTCCCTCATTTATCAACGATTGATTTTGCCATGTACTCCCCCGTTTAGTTTCTTACCGCTTTAAAACCCAAACATCGTTAATTTATTTTCAAATACAAATGAAAGTTTACTTAGCCTGCTAACCAAGTATAATACTTAGCTTGCTAACTATATTTTATATGGGTGAGAAATATGCGACAAGAATTAGAGCGATTAAAGGAACTATCACTTGCTGAACATCTCGCCCGCTTGCATAGGTTATGGCGTAATGTTGCAGATATTGAGCTTGCACCATTGGGGTTAACCTATCCACGTTGGACCGCCCTTTGGAAATTATTGCGGTTAGGTGACAAAGTGAGCCAAAAAGTATTAGCCAATGCTTTAGAAATCGAACTACCTTCGTTAATGCGTACCTTGGGGCAATTAGAACAACAAGGATTGATTGAGCGACACAGCTGCGATAAAGATAAGCGAGCTAGAATTGTGCTACTAACGCCCGCAGGAAAAGAGATTTTAAAAAAAATAGAAGCACGGATCATTGAAGTCCGCATGGATTTGCTTGAAGGAATAAGCCCAACTGAACTTAATGAGTTCGAACGTATTATGAGTTTAATTACTGTTAACGCCAACGAAAAACTGGCGAATATCACTTCAACCGATTGATGAGAACTAAGATGACACCAGATCAACAATTTGCCCGTTTAGTAAAAATCGCTATTCTTGGATTTATGATGATTTTTAGCTATTTTTTACTGGCCGATAATATTATCCCTTTAACACCCCAAGCAATGGCAACACGAGTCGTGACTAAAGTAACACCGCAAATTAGCGGTAAAGTTAACATCATTGCAGTCACCAACAATCAAACAGTGGCAAAGGGAGATTTACTTTTCCAAATAGACCCTGCTCCTTATCAATTGGCGCTCGCGCAATCTCAATTAGCCCTAGAGCAAGCCAAGCAAGATAATGCAGAGTTAGATGCTTCACTCGCGGCAGCTAAAGCAGATGTAAATGCAAGTAAAAGTAATGCGCAGCAGAAACGTAGTGAAGCGAAACGTCTTGATGCATTATTTGTTTCTCATGGTGTTTCACGACAACAAAAGGATCAGGTAGATAGTGATGCAGACACTGCTGAAGCGAACCTTTTAGCCGCTAATGCCCGCTTACAAAAACTGAAAATTAGTCGTGGTAGTTATGGGGAGAAAAATCTCAAATTACGACAAGCACAAAACCGTTTAGCACAAGCTAAGTTGGACCTTTCTTACACTCAAATCCATGCGGATCAAGATGGTATTGTCACCAACCTTCAATTAGAGGTGGGAAGCTTTGCGACAATCGGCCAACCGTTACTCGCTTTGGTCTCTGAAAGAGTAGATATTATCGCCGACTTTAGAGAGAAGAGTTTACGAGGTGTAAATATTAACTCAACAGCATTAGTGACCTTTGATGGTGACCCAGGCCATCTATATTCAGCGACCGTAAGCGGTATCGATGCAGGAGTGAGTGCGGGTCAATTTGATGCAAATGGCCGTTTAGCAACTCCACAACAGTCCACGCGTTGGGTACGAGATGCACAACGTTTAAGGTTGCATTTATCTTTAGACCAGCCACTAGCGAACCGGCTCCCTGCAGGAGCTAGAGCGACGGTACAGCTATTATCTGATAATAGTCTTCTCGCTTTATTCGCCAAAGCACAGATTAAAATAATCGGGCTGTTGCATTATATCTACTAGTGATAAAACAAAGTCCTTCTGATTTTGCATTCATGGCTAAGTTCATTTCTATGTTCATGAGCTTAACCATGGTTCGGTTTATTATCGCATGGGGTTCAAAAGAACTTTCACGGCAGGCCGACACAGACAAAAAAGTACAATAAAGGTATCGCATTATCATGCAAACACGTAAAAACCCATTAACCAGCAATGACCTACGCCAGTGTTTACGGGTTGCAACAGGCGCAACCCTAGGTTTTGCACTGTGTAAAATATTTGATTGGCAGTATGGAATTTTCTATACCGTTACCCCAATGATCTTACTTGGTTTAGTCCCCGTTATGTCTGCTCATGCTATGCGCCAACTTATCGCTTCATCGGTGATGGCTATTATTGAGGTAGGATTAATCGGTAGTTTATTAATGGGGTCACCGGGAATGATGACACTGGTTGTATTTTTATTATTTCTTTATCGATTTGCATTTATGTCTCGAGGCGCTTTATTTCTATTTGGAGCAAATGGCGTCTTAATGCTCAGCATTATGTTGCACTTTGCCAGCTACCCAAATACCAACTTAAATGAACTGCTATTTAATAATTTTTGGGCAACGGTTCTGTCTGTGATCATTGCCTATGTCATGATGGCCATTATACCCGATACAGAACCTAGAACAGCTCATAAACCTGGGCCCAAAGCGACACACAGGATGCGTCACGAAGCTTTGTTAGGCGCAACCATTGCCACTATTTCATTCCTTATTTTTCAGACATTTAACTTACAAGATTCAATGTCAGCTCAAGCCAGTACAATCTTGATCCTATTCCCAATGCATTGGAATGGTGTGATTGGTTATGCTCGTAAACGGGCGGTAGGAACAATCATTGGTGTCACCTTTGGAGTGAGTGTACAAATCTTGCTTTATGACTGGTCCAGCCAATTGTTATTAGTCGTTCCCATTTTCTGGATTGGTCTGATGTTATTTAGTCAATTTCATGTTCGAGAAGGAGGAGGTTCAAGTATTGGTTTTGGTGCTATGACCACCTTAGGCATTCTTTTCGGACAATATTTAAGTCCTGATAATGATTTAATATTTAGTGCTTTTTATCGTATCAGTAGCATTGCAGTGGCAATTATTATCACCCTATTCCTTTGTTATTCGTTACATAGATTATTAAATCGCTTTGAAGCCACTCGTTTTGGATATTAATAACTGAAATTTTTTATTGATATTCGAGGTCTTTTGCATATTCAGTGAACTTTAGTTGAGCCAATAACGTATTGGCTCAGATATGAACATGACAAGGTTTTTCAGATGGTTAAAGAAGTTCCCCTGCGTTTAGGTGAAAAGGTGATGCCTAAAGCGCCAAAAATTTTACTAAGTAATGGTGACTACTGTGTGCCCCAACACTACTTAACCTATCACCATACTCTGCAAAGTGTCGAAGCACTCATTTGTGATATTGAGTATGATCCGAGATATGTTGTGTTTGCAGCTCAGGAACTATCGGGTATTTATATACAAGTAGGCGTTGTAGGTCACGATAACTACCATAAAAAATCAACTCAAAAAGAAAGCCAGCTTAAGTTATTATTTGGTCGAAAATGGCGTGTAGAGCCAGAACTGCCTACCTCTGAAATTATTCAAAGTGTTTTTTTAGCGATAAAAAAATCACGCGAACATGAAGTTAGAGAGCTATTCAAATTAACACTTAACGATAGTACAACCACGCCTTTTAACACTCATATTGATCTTCCTTTAATGGCAGAGTTTTACGATAAAGATCAATGTATAAGTGAGCCTATAGCGACAACAAGTACAGAACAAAAAATAAACCAGGTACTGAATAAAATAAATTATGACAATAGCCAACTCAGCTTGTTAGAAGCGCAACAACGCCCTAATGGTTTGTGGTTGGTCGATATAAAAGTCCAACAAACAGAACGCAGCACTTTACCAGAGATGGATAATGCGACACTTTATTTAATGGTAGATGAACTGTCTTTAAATGCATTGAGCCGCTCTTTAATGCAGGAGTTTATTCGCCTAAGTGATTTACATGTAGATAAACATTTTAGTTATCAAGGCTTTCATCGTTTTGACCCTAATATTGATATTGCAGATATTGCAGACTTGTCTCAACAAAGTCGTAAACATGAACTAGCGGCGCATTTTGCAAGCGAGTTTTCTAAGAGCAATAAAGAAATCGATTTAATGCGAATTCCTACTGTGAAAGAAGGTGTTTTAGCGCAAAAACATAAACAAATTATCGAACAGTTTCAATTACAAATGCAATAAACAACATCATAAAGTCTAAAGTTTATTTGTTAAAGCACAGGTAAAATACAGTTCCCTGTGCTTTAAACTCATTCATCTAAACTATTGGCTTTAAACTCGCTCCTCTAAACTAACAGCTTGTAATTCAGTGTTTTAAATTCACGGTTATAAATTGACAAACACCTTTAAATTTAAAGCTATTAGCGCGCTTACTGAAAGTGTACAAAGTTAATTAATGGGCATGTTTAATTGAATATGCTTAATTGAAAATGTGTAAGTATTAAGAAGATGAACAAAAGCAGGAAAAGACAAGTAAAAAATCAGCCATAAAAATAAACCTGATGTATTTTTTTATGGCTGACTACAGTGGCTAATTAATCTATATTGAGTTAAACCTAAACTTAATTAACCCAAGCTTAGTTAAACCAACCTTAGTTAAACATGTTTTTTAAGCCGCTATTAAAACTAGTGGTCATTTTAGTCGTAAGATCACCGAAGGTAGATTTCTCATATTTAACTTTAACGTAGTCGCCTAACTTAACTTGATCTGCATATTCGTCATCCACTAAAATCCAAGCAAAATGATCACTAATAAGGTTGCTCGTTATCGTACCTTCAACAACTGCATATTCCTCGATAGCAACATCACCAGTTAATGGATTCGCTTTAACTTCTAAGTTATAAAAGGTAATCGTTGATTCAGGTTTAAAGCCAAAATTCTTACCTGCTGATATTTTAAATAAACTTTTATCGCCATTTACTTTTCGCTCTAACACGTAGGCTTTAGGTGAAAAGAAGTTTTGGAATTTTGCTCTATTACTCTCAACACCGGCTTTAGCTGCTTTACGTATTAAAGCATTAGCAGATGCATTACTGATAGGGCATCGACTGTTACTAGTATCGGTTGAAAAGGAAGCTTTGTCTTCTGTTGTAATGGTTTTTGAATAAGCTAATCCTGGTAATTTATAGAGTTTTAAATTAGCAGCAACCGTCGCCGTGAAACGACAGTGCGCAGGTGTCACACTGGTTTTACCATCATCATTTGTGTACGACTTTCGCGCTGTAAAATCATAAGAGAGAGAAGCGTTTGAAACATTACCCGTAATAGCATAGTTAGCAACATCAGGACCATTATATTGCGACTTACCCTTTGACTCTGCTAGGGCGAGTTCTTTTTTAAGCTTTTTTGCAATATTTCTATCTACTATTTCAACCCCTACCTCCGCAAGATGAGTTTCTAATGCAGTGGAAATAGCAGTACCGGTATGGCTTGATTTACCTAATGGAGAATCTGTTGTATCTGCAGGAAAAATCACTATTTTTTGCTTCGCACCAGCAAGGGTTTCTTTGCTTGGTAAGATATCTGCTTTTTGCATTGAAACATCAGTATATTCGCGAATATTTTCTTTTGTTTGCATACAACCAGTAAGGCCCAACGTTGCAGATACTGCGACAACTAATAATTTTTTCTTCATGTACTACTTCCTTTTAATATGCAAAGTTAAATATGCTGAAATGCGCTTATTTAATTAATTTATACTCGTTATCAGTATCGTTTACTCATCAAATCCCAATAACTGATAAACATCGGAGCGGTTTTCAACCACGGTTAAGAATTTACTCACGGCACTTTCATAAGCTTGTTGGTAGGCCGTCACAGAAGAACCATTAAGCAGATATGATTTTTTGCTGTAAACCTTGCCGGAGTTGGATTTAACTAAGAAACTAAAGTTAATACGTGTGCTATAAACAGAAAAAGCCAAACTGTTCTTTGTTTTTCCTTGCACCTGAATAATGGCATCAGCTTTGCTTTTACGGCTAGCAACTTGGAACCCATGTGTTTGTATCAGGTCATTTAGTTGTTCTGCAATGGGGGATACATTACTCGTTGATTGAATATAAAAGTGGGTACTTGCAAGCAATTGCGCTTCGGCTAATGAATACTCCTGAAATAAACGCGTATAAGGTGTTAAATCAAATTCACTATCGGCAACTGCAATCAAATACAATAGCGGCTCAGCTTCAGCTACACTGGCTTGAACTTTGTTATAGGCGTAAAGCTGTTCAATCTTACTTTTACTACTTATATTATGCAGCCTAGTATCTATGTGATTGGTGATGGTTGTCAGCTTAGATTTTTTATCATTAATAAACTCATTTCTCGAGATAGCAATTTCTACAAAATATTGTTGTTCTACCTTTTCAGCCTTTTTTTGCTCCACGTGCGTAAACTCAATATTTTTCACTTGAGTATTAATTTTTTGTGAAAAAAGCTGATCTACTTGCCCATTATGTAAAGACTGCTTGTGTAATGTATCGCTGTTAACACTGACCGAAAATTTACCGGCAATCTCTTTTAATGCATGTTGCTTGGCTTCTTCAAGCCCCTTGCCAACACCAACGCCATACATATATTGTTGATTATCTTGAGTAGGTGAAAGCACCCACTCAGGTACATCTTCATTACCTGAGTTAGATGAACATGCACTTAAAAGTACAAGCCCTGTCATAGCAACAAATAAAGGCTTAAAATACTGCTTACATTTAATCATCATTTTTCCTATAGCAGATTATATTGCAGATTTTGTTTCGTATAAGGCGATTCGTTTAGACACTTTTTTTAAGTAATGCTTAGTTTCATCGTAAGGCAATTTATTCATTAAAGCGTTATACACTTGCTCAGGAGATAAAGTATTAATAACCCGTGCCGCTTTGTTAATATTTCTGGTGTTACCACTGTTATTAAAGACTTTTGCGACATTACCCGCGCCGGTGTTGTAGGCTGCAATAGTGCAATACAAACGACTCTTTGGATCGGTTATCGACTTCAAATAACGTTTATCTAAAATACTCAAATAAGCACTGCCCGTTTCAACGTTAATACTAGGCACATACAACTCTTTAACTTGCATTGGTTTATCTATTTTTCGAATCATTTTATTCACGTCATGACCGGCAGTGCGTGGCACTATTTGCATTAAACCATAAGCAGGAACCGCTGATTTAGCCTTCGGTTGAAAAGCAGATTCGGAATGCATAATAGCCATCACTAGCGCCACGGGAATATCGAAGCGTTGGCTCTCTTTTTCAGCAAATGGCTTGTATTTTTTGGCTCTTTTACTGAGGCTGTTAGCCGGTAATTTAGCGGTATATTTAAGAACTTTATAAGTAGGCGGTGTCACCTTTGTTTTTTCTCTCAGCGCTGCATATTGTGCTTCAACAGTTGCAATACGTTGTGCCTCTTCTTTTTCTAGAGTCTTTTTTTGTAACTCAACAGATTTTTCAATAATACTTTCAGGCACACTTGCTTGAGTTTCTTGTAGCTTATCTGCTTTTAGATCTGCTTCATTCTTATAAGCGAGCGTTTGCTTTTTGATCACTTCCTTGGCATTTTTTTCTTGTTCAGTATCGAATTTAATCTCATTTAACTGAATATTCTTGGCCTTAACGACTTTATCAAGAGCTTGTTTTACTTCTGATTTATTTTCATTTTTAGCAAGATATGACGTTAATATTTTTTCACTCTCAGCTGCAGTAGTATCCGCAGGAACGAGTATTTCAACCACAGCCTGATTGTTATCGTAGTCAACAAGTTCTCTGGTTTTTAAGTCTTCAGAATAAACAACATTATTTATATCTTTTGCAGTAGTTTCACCCCATTGCATAATAATTTGAGTTTGTTTGTAATCGAACCCGTTTAAATACTCCTTTCTCCAAGTGTCATATTCAGCTAAATACCCACTAACAAAAGAAATATACTCTTCGACTATTTTGTCATTGTCAGGGGATTCAAACTCATTCATTTCTGCATCAAATTCATCAAATACATTGTCTGAACTTGCCAGTGGGCTAAGTGCTAAAGAGATAACGAATAGGCTAGTTATAAATTTTTTCATATGACCTCAGAAAAGCCACATCACTCAGAAAATATCAGTGATGTGGCTTCCTATATTATTTGTTTTTTAATTTTGAAAGCACGTTTGCAAGTTCATCAGCGGTCTTTTTGTCATTGAACTTAGACCATAACTCGGCATCCTTTGCTTCTGCTTTTTGGATCACTTTAGAAAAGTTCATATCGAAAGTCGCCTTGTCCATACCTACTAACGTATACAAACCACCAGCGGGACTAGTACGTTTAGTAATGATTCTTGAGTTATTTAAAGTGGTGCTTGAGATACTTTTTGTGACATTTTCAAAGTATTCATCTACATTTTCACTAACACCTTCAGTAGTTGTATTAGTAGAAGACGTTGAAGCCGTTTTTAAAATACTTTGTACATTAACTTCGAATTGACGACCTAGATTCACGCGTGCGTCATTGATGGAAATATCATTCATAATACTTGCCCCTGCTACATTTTTCTTAGCATAGCCTGTCGCACTAATTTCCAATCCTGTTGGTGTTACACCACACACCCATTGCGGCGCTTCTTCCTTTGGCGCGTCAGGGTAAAAACAAGCTAATGACTGCACATCGTTAACACTTGAAGTGCTTTGGCAAGCAGTTAATACCGTTACTAACGAGAATGTGAGTGCTGTTTTTTTAAACATTGGAGATCCTTTTTTTAAATAACGAAGTAATTAATAATGATTGTTAAATAACGCACTCATCTCATAATTGCTTAATAGAGATTCCAGCATTATTTCGTTAGACAATTCAGTAATAGAATAAAAATTGGGTATTAATGGTGATGAAAATGTCACTGAGGAAAAATCAAACTCTTCAACTGAGTTCAACTCATGGTTAACGTCAATAATAGTTTGGCTATAAGGTGTAGGCGCATTGCTGTAGTTCACATGCCCTAACAATAAGTTATAGAACATTAAGTTACGGCTTAACTCATAACTTTCTGAGAAATATTCCAAACTACCGACATTAGTTAGTATTGACTCCTGTGAAGGTAGGTATTGTTTAATATCCAGCGTATTAAGTTGCTTGTTGATATAAGCAACCGGTGCTAAAAAATCAGCTTTTTTACTGAATACGGTAAAACCATTCAAACGTTGGTTTTTAATAAAAGTAACCAATAAAAATTTTTCACTGTTGTAATAATAATATTGAAGATCATCATCTAATTTAGAAGGTTTAATGACTTGAGGAGATCCTAGGATTTGCTCCGTATAACGCTCAGTAAGTCCAATCCGCAATTTGCTAATACGCTTATATTCTATTTCGTTGGTAAACCTTGAAATCACTTCCTCATAAACACTAACAACGGCTTCTTTAGTATCATTCCACTGCCCAAGCGACAACATAATCAACACCACCGTAAAAGAGATATTTTTTATCTTTACTAACAAGGTAGAGTTATTATTTGCGGGAGTATCTGTATCGCTTTGTTGCATCCATTCACCTCTATTTGCGTACAAATAGTTTATTTCCAATAAAAAAAATACCACCTAAGTGGTAACATCGTGGAAATACTAAGGTTTTTTTAATAAAAAAGCGAAGAAAAAATTGAACTTTTATAGATTTTAACAATACATTTAAGAACAGAGATCACACTTTATAGGTTATTACATTTAAAAAGGCTTTATTAATATTATTTATTGACTTTATTTAATTAAAAAACACGTGAGTTCAGTGTTGTATCATTTATTTAAATGGATAAAACTATTGTTATCAACGCATAACGTACTATATTTTATATTAATAAAAATGCCTTCTAGTTTAGTTAATATTAAAATATTCCATTATAAATAGAGAGAATACTCAGTGAAGTCTATTCCCCTGCGTTGGTTAATTATTACACCCTTCGTACTACTTGCACTTATTGCAGGTGTGCTGATGTACTTTGTATCCACCGTCACCATTTCCAATATAGCTAATAATGTAGGCGAGCAATATATCAAGGAGGTGGAAAATCGAATTGATGATAGGGTGGGAGATTTCATTGCGCCACTCAGCGACATTTTAGAAATTAACCGTGATGCCTTTACTAACAAACCTGAATTACTGAATAACTTAACCCCCATCGCCACCCGCTTTTACGAGCAAGCTACCCCTTTTGAACATATGACGTTTATTTCCGTTGCCACAGCGGACGGTCGTTATCTCGCATCTGCACGCGATCCCATTGGTAAAATACAACACAACATTGCAGCAAATTTTATTAACAAACCTTTCACCATGGAAGGATTTAACTATCACCCTAAAAAGAGTATTGGCGCCAAGATAGAAACCGATCCCGCTTTTAGTTACGACCCAAGGGGAAGACCCTTTTACCTCGATGCTTTAAAAGCCCAAACGATAACTTGGAGTGATATTCATCCCTATTATGGTCGTCCAACATTGGGGATCGGCTTATCGGTTCCTATTTATGATGTAAATGGCAAAGTATTAGGTGTCACGGCAACCAGTGTTGCGTTGATTGAATTAGATGATTATTTAGAATCGTTAGAGCTAGTGGATAACGCTTACATTTTTTTAGCTGAAGAAAATGGTGCATTGATTGCCACTTCAAGCAAAGATGCTTTGTACAATATTACGGAAGGAACCTACACTAGGCTAAATCTCAACAACCACCCAAATCCCTTGTTTAAGATGGCTAGCCAGCACTTTAAAAAAGGCTCATATCATCTTAATCTTGATGGAGAAGCCTACTTATATCGCGTCAGTAACATCCAACTAAAATATGGAAAAACTTGGCTGATTGGAGTGCTTATTCCTTCTTCTTACCATGAAGGAATATTAACTGAATACACACAAACCACTATTTTCATTACGCTCTCTCTATTTGCTTGTATTGCAATCATTGGCTCCGCGATTGCTTGGTATATAGGCAAACCGATACAACAACTTAATAAAGCCGCTAATGATAAAAAAGTTGAAAGTATTCTATTACTCCCACAACCCATGAGCAGGATCCGCGAAATTTGTTCGCTCAATCAAGGTCTACATGCAATGGCCGAAAACCTTTTAGATATATTGCAACACCTAGAACAAAAAGTATCAGAGCGAACGTCTTATTTACAGGATGAAAATGAGAATTTACTTGAGAGCTCGCTCACCGACGAGTTAACAACACTTTATAACCGTCGAGGCTTTAACCTCGTATTCGAAAAAGCATTTAAATCAGCACAAAACAAAGCACACTCACTTACCTTTGTACTGGGTGATATTGACTACTTTAAACGTATCAATGACGATTACGGACATACTTTAGGTGACTGCGCACTAGTCGCCGTAGCCGCTAACCTCAAAAAACATACACGAGCTGCAAAAGATATAGTAGCGCGTTATGGAGGCGAAGAATTTGCCTTGGTATTTCTGGATATGGGAACGGAACAGGTCCTTGAAAGACTTAATAATATTCAACAGGAATTTTCTACTATCCCCGTCTTTGAAAATCAGCACATAACCATGAGCTTTGGCGTAGCTGACCTCAAGGAACATCCCAATGCTTCAGCTGAGGCCTTGATAGAAATAGCAGATAAGAGACTTTATAAAGCAAAAAATAGCGGTAGAAATAAGATTGTTAGTTAGTATTTAAGGGCCCTAAAAAGGAATACAGCGTTCTGGAATCGCTACCTAAATTACTTGAATGACATCATAAAAAGCTACCTTTAAGTAAGTGGAACTGCATTGCTAAAGGGTAGCGTGATGATAATTGTTAAAAGTAAGTATATGACAATGATCTTTTTGTCATTCAACTTATTGAATAAATTCAACTCAGTAGAGCCACAGCACTTACCTTTTCTTAAAAACTTACTTATTTTTCAGAGCCTAATTGGAAACTTATGGCTTGGTTACGAAGCTCAGTATATTTAACGATTAGTTGTTCCTGATTTAATTTTTCGTCACCAAAGAAAAAGGCATTGTTATTAAGAAGCTGAATAAAGTAATCATGGATAAAACTTAAAATCAAATCTGCTTTTTTAAGCGTATAAATATTACATGACTGACCATGCAAATCATCCAACAAGTCCAGTACGTTAGAGCGATAATTTTCAACTAAATACAACTCTCTTAACGCTTCTTCGTTACTCAGTGCTTTTTCCCATTTCAAATTAATATTGTTTTGATGGCTAAGAACACTAGCATCAGCTGCTGCATTTTTCAGGTTTTGAAGCTTAAGCAAATAGGCCTGTAACGCACATTGTTTTTCCAGACGATATAATTCAAATAACTCTTCCTTAGACAATTGAAGAGGATTTTTTAATAAGTAATCAAAAAAGAAGCGTGTTTCAAAGCGTTCGATACCGTGGAATAAAGGAGTATCTTGACCATTGCTATTAAAGTGCTTGAGTGGATTAAATTGATACATATAACCAAAATCAAACAACTTAATCCTATTATTATTGTCCAATAAAATATTGCCAGGGGATAAATCCCACTCAAAAAATCCGTTGAGTTCTAAATTGCAAATACATGTAAAAATTTGTTCAAAAATTGTTTTATTAAAACGTTGAGGAGGTGCTCCTACAATCCATGGAGAAAGAATAATCCCTTCAGTATATGATGCAAATTTGGTCTCAATTATATGATTAAAATCAGCCGCTTTAGTTTGCTTTAAAACGCTAAAATCATGGCGACGCTGCACCTCATTAAGAAAGGATGTTTGACCGTCGACATTATTCACTAGGCTAGCAGACCTTTTTAGCTTAAGTGTCCAGTGCCTATTTGCAAACTGGAGATGATAGACAACGCCAGTCAGCCCAGAGTCAAAGGTTTCAACAACATAATGAGATTCACTGTTTGTCGACTTTAATTCTGCTAATGTAATTGGGAAGCCTTTAAGATCACCTACTTCAATATTTTTACCATTCTCACAAAAGCTCAGTTGTGCCTGTTGTCGTACTTTTTCTAAACTCATTTTTGCTCCTTTATTTTACTCCTGCATAAAACGACTCGCTGAGCTTATAATTTCAATCACAATGAATAACATCCTGTTACCTTTACAGTAAGTGAGACTCGTTAATAAACAAAGTAAAACTTTAAGTTATTGCAGAGTGTTCGACTAGGTGAGGATTTAAACAAAACAGTTAGATACTGCAAATAAACGGAATATGAAGTAGCGATAAGAGGCATTGTAAAAAGACAAGTTGAGGCTGTATTATATGCACAGCTAGTAGCTAGATTATTAATATAACTCGAGGTTTTATGAAAATAATAAAAAAAGCATGGCAACACTATTGTGACTGGTTAGATGAAATGGGGTTAACCCCAGAAAACAAACGTTGCTGTGTACCACTTGATGAACGCGCACAAAAAGCGCTTCGCGCCGAGCAGCAACCTGACACTCCAACAGATAATAAAAAAGCGAATAAGTAACAATCCTCGTTAAAGCATTTAGTGCCAAAATATGGATCATGACGAAGGTAATCATTACACTAAAATAACGTAACTAGATCAAAAAAAAGCAACTATATTAAATTAACTATTGAGGTTCTGTTAATAGTTAATCTCAAGATATGAAGTGTTTTCTAATGATGATCAAGAAGCCTCTTTTTAAAGAGTAGATTACCTTTGTAAGTACACTTATTAAGATGAATTAGTACCACAATAATAATGATATTTAAGGATATAAAAATGGGATACAGCGACTTCGCAAATATTTTTTCAGAAAAGACAACCTATAAACCAGTTGAAACATTCGGCGCGGAACATCGCATCAATTTAGCTGAGCTTAAAGCGACTACAACAGCTGTATTTAAAGAAAGTGGAAAGATACCCGCCATCAAACATGTCAATGCTTTCTTCGGTTTGGGTCGTCCACTTCCATTGTTATCAACAAAAAATTACGTTGAGCAAATCGAGTTATCTATTAATAATGAGCAAGCAGAGTAAGGTTTATATGTAATTTACGCCTCATCAAGGCAAATTCTTTAACCTTACCTTCTAACCTTTAACTTCTAAAAGTTGTATGTTTATCCCCAAGTTCCTAAATCAGTTGGTGTGTGGTCAACTGATTTTGGCCAAATTCACGCACTCAAGTAAATGTCTTCGCTCAAAGACTTACTCTATAAACATTAAAATAAACAGTTTGATGTAATTAAAACGAAGACAATCTTTATCGGCTAGTTGAATAACTCACATCCCCTCTTACTATCAATCTAGAAACCTTAAATTAATCGTCTAAATATCTAACCTATTATAAAAGGCTGACATTGAATTATAGTATCGAAATTCTAAGTCGTTTACGCGCATAAGGGAACCTACAAATCATTACATAGTGACCAAATTAATTTACTAATGTGAGGCTTTCTTTTGGATAAAATGACCATGTGTATTTTCACAAACTGAGGCATGTTTAGACACCTATAGACCCTGTTATCTCTTAATGCGAGTGATTAGGTCACTATGTAAATTCTATTAACTTAAACAAGGGTAAGACGCTCCAATTATTTGAGTTCTAATTATATGCGCTTGTATTTGTACAAAGAGTTTATTTATGCAAGTATACAGAGGTAACCAACGATAAATCTATTAAGGGCAATCTATGAAAATAAATATTTCCGGTCACCATGTTGATGTTACTGATAGCATCAAAGAGCACTTAGAAGAAAAATTCGCTAAAATATCTACGCATTTCCCCACACTTATCTCGCTAGATGTGATCATTTCCAAAGAGCATGGTGAGTTTAATGTTGAGATTAGCACCAATTATGAAGGAACCAGCGTTGCTGTTAAAGGCAACAATGCAGTTATGTACCCAGCTATTTCGAATGCGGCTAAAAAATTAGATACCGTGTTAAAAAACCGTAAAGGTCAATTAAAAGCAGATTTGCATGAAAAGCCTGAACTGATTGAACCTGAAAGTGATGATGAAATTGAAGAAGAAGAAACTAACTTAAATTAGCCTATTCGATTAAACCAATCATATTAAAACGCAGCTTCGCTGCGTTTTTTGTTTTAGTACGATAAAAACCCCACAGAAACCTTCCATTTGCCTTTTTAAAATAACGCCTCTATTTTCTAAAAAATGATAATCGTGATTATCCGCTAACTAGATAACCAAACTTAGTTGACCATTTCACTTTATGTTACGAAGAAAAATTGACCAAATATTATAGTTTTCCAAATCGTTTGGTACAGTTTCGACTTAGTTTTCTAAGGCCTTTTGGGGCACAAACCGCCCTAGAAAAATACCGATAGATACAAAAAAGGCCACCATTTAGGTCGCCTCCAAGGACTCTTTAGAGATTTGAAGTTGGGGTTATGGTAAACACTGAAATGCACCATACAAGAATTCCTATAGCATATCTCGTTAATAAGAGTTTAAGTACAGCGCTATTAAAAATGTTTTACGCTGCATCGCTTACTCATCAAATGCCCCATCATTATTTATTAATACGACGATACCAATCATAGATAGCCCTGCCAATTGCATAAGGGTTGTCTTCTTGCACATAGTGAATACCCTCACCAATATAAGATATCTGTATATTTTTAGCGCGAGTTTCCCAATAATCAGCGGCTTCTGGTGGGTTTTGAGAGCCCAGTGTTGCGTACAAATATAACCATGGAATGTCAGTATTTTCAAGCCAAGTATTGTAGTCGCTGATCACTTTGGTAGTGACTGCGGGCTCACCTCCAATCGGTATTTCCAAAGGCCATTGGTAAACCTGTATACGGGATTTTTCAGTCGGAAATGGCTTTAGATACTCTTCGTGTGTAGCTTTGTCTAACGGACGAACAATAGCACCCGGTAGCGCAACTTCGAGAAACCAGTTATCTTCGATAATCAGTTTATGTCCTTTAATAGGATCACGAACCATTTTAGAAAATTCAGCTTTTTTATGAGGATAATCTTCGTAGCTCTTTGCCGGAAGAAGAGGTGCCATAAGCGCTTCCATCGTCACAATCGCTTTAATCCTTGATTCATTCAAACGAGCATAATGTAAACCAAGTCCAGAGCCCCAATCGTGGACAACTAAGGTAATGTTTTGAAGGTCCATTTTTTTCATAAATGCATCAAAATATAGATAATGATCTTCAAATGTATAATTTAACTCTGGCTGATCAGATTTACCAAAGCCGATATTATCAGGTGCAATTAAACGACCTTGCGATTCTAAGTGTGGCATGATGTTACGCCATAAATAAGATGATGTTGGTTCACCGTGTAAGAATAAAATAGGATCGCCTTCGCCAACGTCTATGTAAGCCATCTTAGATCCTAAAATATCGATAAATTGATGAGTATATTTAGTCGTTGATGGGATTTCAGTTGTTAATTGTAAGTTCATATTATCTCCAAAAAACTACCGTAAACGATAGGCTAATATATTATGGTTTAGGTTTAGGTTTAGGTTAATCACTATCAGTCATGATGATGCATGAGTATGTTCATATTGTCAGGTTTATACTTTCTTCTGCCATGCAAATTTTTGAAATGGTTTATCTACTGGCGTATTAGCAATATGGTTTACATAGTTACTGATGGTCTTTTGAGAAAGTCCCAAAATAATATCTAGCACTTGTCGTTGCTCGTAGCCTGCATCATAAAAAGCACTCAGCTCCTCTGTTGATACTTGTCCACGTTTGCGAACAATACTCAATGTCAAATCTAACAACGCTTGTAATTTAGGTGTTGGCATTGGTAGTTGATCTCGCAATGCTTCTGTCAATGCAGGGTCTACTTTCATCATGTTTGCAATAGCAGTATGAGCAGGCACACAGTAAGTACAGCCATGTTCGATATTAATTCCTTGCCATACGACGGTTAATTCTTCTGCATTAAATGAAGACTTAATGAAAAGATTATTGAGTTCATTATAGGCAATAAGCAGTTCTGGAGATTCTGCAATGATGCCATGCAGATTAGCAATCATGCCGTTCTTTTTAAGAGAAGTCGCTAATAATGGTTTACTTTTTTCTGGTGCAGTTTCCAGGGTATGAATAGTAAATGTGTTCATGGTATTAACTCCAATATTGAATAAGGTATCAACTCAGTCATTCACTGTATTGATTAATTGGTTGTTATTATTCCATAAAAAACACATCAGATAATCAGAGGTTTTTCCCATTGATTAGGGGGTTATTTGCTACAATAGAAGTCTAAGTGTAATAAAAAGTGCTAACTGGCTACTTTGAGTGGGATATTGCAAACAATAAGCCGATATGTAGTTTTGTGCTGACGAGGATTTTTATCATGGATATAGCAACAAGATTAGATCTGTTTTTCGATGTCGTTAAGCAAGGTTCTTATACCAAAGCGGCTAATCTTCGAAATATAGATAGATCATCATTATCTAAACAAATAAAAATGTTAGAAGATGAACTAGGAGCTCGTTTACTTAATCGTTCAACACGTTCATTATCATTAACAGAAGCAGGAAAAGAAGTACTTAAACAAGCAGAATTAGTGAGGCAAACCATTGCAGATACTCACCGGATTGTTGAATCTTTCCACAGTCAGCCTAAGGGCCTGCTTCGAATCACCAGCCCGACTTTATTTGGCAAACAATACGTACAAAAAGCTATCATAAAATTTATGAAAGCTTATCCAGATGTCCATGTTCAACTCATTTTAGATAATAAAAAACGCAGTATAATCGAAGATAAATATGATATTGCCTTTCGTATTGGAGAGGTACAGGATTCCAATTTAATCGCGCGAAAGCTATCAGAAAATAAACCAATTTTATTGGCTTCAAAAGGTTTTCTAAAAGAATATGGGACTCCTAAAACACCACAAGAATTGTTCGCACTACCGGCCGTTGTATATGCAAATGACGGTTTAGTTGTGAATCGAATTACCATTGGTGCTGACTCGAAATTAACGCCTGGCGTAATATGGGAGCTTCAAGGGAAATATCGAGTTAATGAGCCGGAACTTATTCTTGATGCCATTAAATCGGGTATTGGCTATGGAATGCTGGGCGCTTATATGCTCGATAAAAATATCAAAGAATATGGACTGGTGCCACTGCTGACCAATTACACCTTGCCTGAAACATTAGGCGATATTCATGCACTATACCCGCATCGTAACCCAACCCCATTAGTG
This sequence comes from Vibrio sp. 1-Bac 57, assembly GCF_037546855.1. NCBI lineage: Bacteria > Pseudomonadati > Pseudomonadota > Gammaproteobacteria > Vibrionales > Vibrionaceae > Vibrio > Vibrio sp. 1-Bac 57. The sequence goes on from NZ_JALAAC010000003.1 coordinate 67,800, forward strand.
AATAAATTCATAGATACGATAAAAGAGGTGATTGGTGAGACGCCAATTTGGGAAAGTTATATTGACAATTTTTCTGATTATTACAAAAAGAACTAAATTAGGCTGGACTTGTTATTTGATGTCCATTAATCACTTTACACATACTAAGTTTTTGTGGCTGAGTAATATTAGCCACGAGTTTGTAGGTTTCTAAATTGCTTTGGGGGCGAAAACGAGTTAGCTAATTACACTCGGTATTAAAAGCGAGCTTAGGTTTTTCAGAAGAAGTTTAAGCTAGCAAACTAAACAGTCATACAAGCATAAGTCAGTTGACATGCCCCCCTTCTAATTCCAACCCCTACCAGTAAATTTAGACAAACCTTAGTTTGTCTAAATTTAATTACCTTTGTCTATAATTTAAATACCCTACCACACATTACTACAACTACACATCTTGTCCTGCTGCCCAGCCGCAGCTCCAACACCATGCAAAATTAAAGCCCCCGAGCCAACCAGTCACGTCCATTGCTTCACCCACAAAATATAAGCCTTTAACGGATTTACATTCCATGGTTTTAGAGGAGATCACATCAGTATCAACACCACCGAGTGTGACTTCTGCCGTTCTATACCCCTCGGTGCCATTAATTAACGGTTGCCATTGATGAAATAATGCCACAATTTGTTGTAGCTCTTTTTCATTGAACTGTTTTAACGGACGACTTTCAATTTCAGCCAAGCCTAGCAAACACTCTACCACTCGTTTAGGTAGGTGTTGAGACAGCAATGTTTTAAGCGCTAGTTCAGGGCGATCTTGTTGTGTCTGTGTCAATAAGCTTTGCAGATCTTGACTGGGTAATAGATCTATCAAGATGGTATCACCAGCCTGCCAGTAGTTTGATATTTGTAAAATAACCGGTCCGCTCAAGCCTCGATGAGTAAATAACAAAGCCTCACTAAAGCTCATGGGCGTTTCTTTTTTAGCATGCCCTTTTTTATCTGACTCTTTACCTGCCACATCTTTTTTAATGGCAGTAGCGGTAGCGGGAAAACTAATCCCAGATAATTCAATGAGTTTATCTTTGAGTACCGGTTGTAATGTAAAAGGCACTAAGCCTGCACGGGTTGGTTTAACGGGTAAGTTATATTTTTCAGCTAATTGATAAGCAAAAGGTGTAGCACCTAATTTAGGCAGAGATAAACCGCCCGTCGCAACCACTAATGACTGACATTTAAAATCACCTTGGTTGGTTTGTACGGCAAAGTCGTTGTCTGCTATTTTCTGGTGGTCGATGACTTCACATTGCGTTTTAATGGTAACACCTGCCGCTTGTGCTTCATCTAACAGCATTTTTACTATTTGCTTTGCGCTATCATCACAGAATAGTTGCCCGTGGTCTCGCTCATGCCAACTGATATTGTGTTTGTCCACCAGCGCAATAAAGTCCCACTGTGTGTATCGGCTTAATGCTGATTTTACAAAGTGTGGATTACTACATAGGAAGTTGCTCGGCTCTACGTATAAGTTGGTAAAGTTACAACGCCCGCCACCACTCATTATTATTTTTTGGCCAATACGTTTTGCGTGTTCAATGAGTAAGACTTTACGGCCACGTTTGCCCGCTTCAATTGCACACATCAAACCTGACGCACCTGCGCCAATAATAATTACATCAAACATTGTTCACCTTAAACACAGTTAATTTGCTACTTGGTACTTTGACTCAATATTTTTTTGAAGCAAACGAAGATAAATTATCCCAACCTCTGCTTCGTTTTTTTAGAGTCTCTTATTATAAAACATTGAATCAATAGGCTTTAACTGCAACTATCTTTTCTGCTAAAAAATTATCGGCTAAGGATACACTATTTGCCTTTTTTAGGGGGAATTCCTCAGTGAAATAAATAGCAGACGATGGGCCGTTTTTTGTCGCACTGATTGTGTCTTTATCTGCTGTTTATGTTCGGGTTTATGATGGAGCTTATTAAGCTATTCCACCCTCTTGAATTAGAGGCTTATTTCAGCGTAATATCCATCAACAAGACATCAAGATCAATACTGACAATAACGAGTTCCAAAACCACAACGATAACTTGAGTGAGCACTAAGGGACGTTAATAAACGTTTATTCTGAGAAGAGGTTACGATGACTGATTTATACTTAATTCGCCACGGTGAAACATTATTTAACCAACTTGGCTGTTTTCAAGGTCATTCCGATAGCCCTTTGACTGCAACGGGCCACTTACAAGCATCTAATCTAGTTAGTTATTTTAATGATATTCCGTTACAACAATTTTATAGTAGTGATTTAGGTCGAGCTATCGCCACGGCAACGCCCCTTGCAAAGGCCAAGCAATTGCCATTACAAACTTGTCCTCTACTTCGTGAAATTAGTTATGATTATTTGGATGGTCAAGCAAAGCGCCAACTAACGGATAAAGATAGAGAGAAACTGACACGTTTATTTTCGGCTGAATTAGATTATAGAATTGGTGAGGGAGAAACCTTAGCCGAGGTGCAAATGCGTTTGTTTGATAAAATTAATGCGTTGAACAAACTGCATCAAGGACAGTCGATTGCGGTGATGACACATGGTTTATCAATAGTGATGTTAATTAAAAAAATACTGCAAATTCCAGTGGATGCTCCCCGGATGTTTAACGTCCACAACGCCAGTGTTTGTCATTTATCCTTTAGGTCTGGACAATGGGTTTTACAAAGCATTGAACGTAATGATGTAGGTTAAGGCTAAAGAATAAAAACGCCCTGAAACACTTGAATACATTGCATATCAACAAAATATAACCGCTATAGATGGTAATAAGAAATGGTAGTAATAAAGGGCAATAAGAAATGCCAGTAATAAAAAAGGCCGCTTTCGCGACCTTTCAATAACACTACTTAAAATAGCTATTTTTTGATAAAACTATTCTGCAGCTGGTGCTTCTTCTGTTTCAGCAACTGGTGCATCAGCAGCTTCAATATCTAATAATTCAACTTCAAAAATAAGCGTTGCACCCGGTGGGATTGAACCCGCACCTTGCTCTCCGTAACCTAATTCAGCAGGAATAACGAACTTGTATTTCTCGCCAACACTCATTAACTGAACACCTTCCGTCCAACCAGGGATAACACGGTTTAGTGGGAATTTAGCTGGTTGGTCACGCTCTACAGAACTATCAAAAACAGTACCGTCAACTAATGTACCTACATAGTGAACTGTCACTGTATCTTCAGCAGCAGGTTTTGGACCGTCTGCTTTAGTGATCACTGAGTATTGCAAACCAGAGTCAGTGACGGTTACGCCTTCCGCTTTTGCATTTTCATCTAGGAATGCTTTTGCTTCAGCAGCTAATTTTTCTGCCGCTTCAAGCTGTACTTTTTCAGCAGCCGCTTTCACTTTTGTATCGTATGCTTTTAGCGTTTCGATCATCTCTTCATCTGTTAATTTAGAGTTATCACGTAATGTATCTGTAATACCTTGCAGAATGATTTCTTTATCTAGTGTCATACCAAATTCAGCTTGCTTCTCTAGTGTAGTAGAAACATAACGAGAAAATGATGCGCCAATTGCATAGGCCGCTTTTTCATTATCATTTTTAAAACTTACCGCAGCAGTTTCTTGAGTTGAAGTTACTTGTTCTTCTTCTTGGTTACAGCCAACAGTAATTGCAACTGCTGCTGCTAATAAAGAAACTTTAAAAACGTTTTTCATTGTTACTCCAAATATTAAATTAAAACAGATAGCTTTGATTTTACTTCAAAAAGTTGTAAAGCAAGTATCTAAAACAGTTTACTTATACTAACCTTAAAGCTGTTTATCAACAAAGACAATTTAATCATGCCATTAGCTAATACTTTAAAAACTATTTTACTCACAAGCTGCTTGTTTTTAACGGCTTGTGAACAATATTCGCAACCGACTCAGCAATATGAACATGCTGTGCAAGGTGCCTTTGCAGCTGAACTCTCTCAAAATGGAGATTATTCACTGACATCGTCGATCCACCATGGCATCAGTTTATGGGATAATCGGCATAATAAACTGCTTTTCAACTGGTATCATCACCAGGGACAAAACAACGATGTTTTTATTGTGCGTTTATCATCAAATAACAGTGTTGCATTATCTGCCAGCCGTGACGAATTTGCATTATGGGATACAAAAACAGGTAAATCACTGGGATTTTATCAAGTTTCTGATTCACCAATCAGAGATATCCAATTGTCTGAAAATGGCCAATTCGTTGTTTATGGACAGGTTAATGGTAAGTTAGTTCATATTAATCTACGCACTGGACGCCGTTTAGAAGCGCCATTACACCGTGAAAAAATAAACAGCATCGACATGTCCAGTAATGGCCGTTATGTATTATCTGGTGGTAACGATCATCAAGCTTTTTTATGGGATACCGATAGCGCGCAGGTAATACAGAAATTTGAATTTACACAACGTATTAGCATGGTTAGGTTAGAAAAAAATGGTCGTTTTGCTTTTATAGCAGATAACCAAAAGGCCTCTCAAATATGGGATTTACAAACAGGGAAATTAAAAAGCACACTCATTTATAGGGCTCGACAATCTATTTTCTCCTCGGTACGATTCATCAAAGATGGCAATTATTTGTTGACCGGTAATGGCACCAAGAAAGTAGTGTTATGGGATACCAAAACAGGTTTAGCAAAACAAGATTGGACGGTGACCCCAAGAAAAGAAACACGTCCTAAAACAGCTGTAGTATACTCAGCGACATTATGGAGTGATTCAGCAATTGTGACTGAAAGCTCTGCTGGATTATTAGAAATTTGGCCCCTAGCGCCTTTATAAGAGACACAATGGATAGCAAACAAGTAGAATTAGAACAACGTATTGAACAATTGGAAATGAAAGCGGCTTTTCAAGAAGATAATATAGACACATTAAATAAAGAGATTTTTGAACAACAACGCCGTACACAGCAGTTGATTGAACAAGTGGCTTTGTTAGCTATTAAGTTAAAAGAGAGTGAGCCGAATCAATTAGCTTCTGAAAAAGAAGAGATGCGCCCGCCTCATTACTAAAAGCAAAGAACGAACAGCTAATGATTAACAATAAATCATTAGCTGTTAACAAAAACAAATCTGCCGCTAACAGATGATAAAATGCACTATATACCCGTTATCAATCGAGATGCTTTATTCAGTCGTTAGCTTGGACAGCAAGGCAAGGCGTAACATGATGACCTATCGAGCGATTAACTACGTTAATCCTCTGCCGGTAGATGTAAAAACAAGTATTTACATCTTAAATGGCTAGTCCTTATCGAATGTTGCAACGCTGAATTGCTTTTCGAGCTAACGACCCACAGGGCAAGTTGTGAGGCAAGCATCTTGAATGGTAACGGATATATAATTAGCGAGTTAATTACTCTCCCTATAGAGTAATTGATTTCGCTAGTGCAGATAGATCATTTAAATAATCCAAATATTCAACCTTTACTTTCTCGCCTAATGGTAGTGATTGATTAACAGAAATCTGCGTAAAGCTCACTGTTTTAGCATCCTCTCGATACATTTTCACAGAACACTTTCCTGATTGCCCTTGATGTTGGTGATAATCAAAGTAATCATTTTCACTGGATTTTTGAGTATCTATTTGCAATTGAAATTGTGCACGACGATAGGCTGTCACGGTTTCATAATCGACACCTGATGAGGTGATGGGCAATGAGTCTGCTGTTGATAAAGCTGAGAATGTCAATTGCTGTCCATCCCAAATATATTGAAATGCTTGTTCTGAGCTGTCAGTTTGTGCGGATAAGTTTGAATGAAAAACACATAATTGAAAGGCTTGATAAACACTTAAGTCCATATTCAATAATTGTTGATGAATACTGTCGGCGTGTTTTAGTAATTGCGGAATAATAACGCCACGACTTACGAAGCTCTTAAGGCTTGGGTCGATTTGCGCTTGGTAATAGTTTAATAATGCAAGGCTCACACCACTTTGATGTACTGCAATCCAAGTGCCACCACCGGTTGGGTCAATGGGATAAGCGGCATTTAAACTTGTATCAATACTAGGAGCAATAGCTTGGGGACGTGTTATCTGCTCATCTCGATTAAAAAAAAGCTGATAACCTTGATCATTTAAACGATACGTTAATGTACACATTATATTAACCTGCGCGTAAAAAAGTGGCCGTTGCAGGTGCAATACCTAAACTACCTTCTACGTCTATTTCCTGAGCTTGTGCAATGTGCTTAATCGTTGCTAGGTGGTGCACTGCATGACTACCAGTAAAGATAATCTCACGGGCAAGACTTGTATCCACTATTGCAACTTGCTTATCTGTTACTGAAATTTCAGTTGATAACTTAATAGTTTGTTGCAATTGTTGCGCTGTTAATGCATTTAAAAAATCAGAGATCTCTTGTATCGACTGCAGGGCAGCTTTCGGAGAACTTTCAATAATGCCTCCACGACTGCGTTTATCGTAATCAATTAGTCCTTCTGACAAGCCATTAATAATCGCATAATAGTGATCTAGAATGTGGCGCATGTGTGCACCCGCAGAACTCATAAAGTAAGGCGAAATAATTTGTGTATATTGCTGTTCAGAAACAGACGTTAAATACGTTTTAGCTTGTTGTAATATAATCAGTTGGCTTTCAATCATTGGCCAAACATTCCTTCATGTAAATGATGTCGATTAGAGTGCTGTGTTCTTTAATAGTTCAAGAATAACATATCAACGAAGCTTACTTATCACAAAATCATAACATCGTTATTATTCCGTAAATAACACGGCTAAATCATCGTGGCTTGCTAATGCGGGATCATCAATGACTCCAAAACCTATCCAACCTTCACTTGCGCTAGTGATCCCAGTGTCAGGGTCAGTGACCAAATGAGGATGTTCCAGATCCATCGCGTAGTCAGCAGAGGCTTGGTATAAATAGCTATCATGAATAACAAACGATCCTTGTTGATATTCAAGCTTTGGCTGAAAATAAATAAATTCATTTAGCCCTATCGATGAGGCAATCGTCGGTGCGTATGGGTTGGTTGATGAAGCATTATTTGTTTCTGATGTCAGCAACGTTAAATTAACTTGCTGAGCATGGGTAAAGTCTTCTACTTCTCCCTGAGCATTAAGCCATGAAACATCCATCATCACTTGTTTAAAATCGCCACCATGATCAAAACCAGCTACAACATCTGCAATCGCCCACGATATTGAGAATTTAGTATTGGCAATGTCTATATTAGTTTCAGACACATCATGCAGATCAGATAACTGATTAATATCTGTAATACTCAATACCTGTTCCATTTTCCCCGTTACTAATGACATCATCGCTGTACGTGCGATATTGTCACGCTGCTGTTCTGTCACTTTCTTTTGTAAGCCTGTGATGTTAACCGTCGTTAAGCTGACCACTATCAGAGCAATTAAAATTTCAATTAATGAAAAGCCTCTATTTTGAGGTTTGTTTTTATTATTGGTCATTAGAAATCTCTCCATGTTCCTGCCACTAATTGATAATTGCTTGTGGCGTCTGTCATCCCTAATTTTTTATAAAGTTGATTGAGTACATTTTTATCGTAACGGATTGATAAAGGTGGCAGGCTATTATTGTTGTTAAAGTTGTTGTTAAAGTTGTTGTTAAAGTTATCGCTGTTAAAATTATTGCTTACTACGCTACTCACCGAGCAACTGTATTCACTTAATAAAGCGCCATTTACTTGAATACCCGCTAAATCAATACTCATGTCTTGCGCAGTTTGTTTAATGCCATCAATATAAACAAGATTACCGTTTTCATCGATAACCTCTTCAGAGTCCGGTAATAAATACAATAAACCGATCACCGCACTGTGTGTATTAGGCAAGGCAGTAAAAGAACCTCCTTCCATGAAAATCAATTTAGGGTCATCTGCTGAGCCAATAGTAAAGTGTTTATTACCCGCGCTATTTGTCGATGTATGTTGTTGCTTAATATCACAATCTCCAGTGATATAAATAATATCAATGAGGTCATCCACATTCTGCAACTGCTCAGAACAACTACCGTTATTTAGGTTTCCCATATCAATATGCGCCACTTGCGATGAGCTTGTTAATTCACCTTTTGCGTCTTGCCAGGTGATACCAAACGTATTTTCAAATAGTGAAGTGGCGCTATTCATATCTTCAATCGGTTGTACTTGATCAAAAACAGAGCCGGATGCCGAAGCTGCACTGCCCCACTGGTTGAGGTTAATTTGTTTAAAGCGAGACAGCCCATCTTGATCGAACAGCGAACCATAGATAGCACTAAGGTCTATGTTATCGCCCTGTAATGAATCATCCAAACAAAAATCAGGTACTGGTTGATCGTTATTTTCCTGAGCAAGCACAGTGCTAGGTAATGTAAAGCTTGGCTGGCTAAGCGTAATTTGTGCCGCAATACTCCCCGGAGAACGGCATTCAGCGACAGTTAAACCTTCACAACCATCATTGATTGAATCCGCCGCATTAATTTGTAATTTTCCATTACTAGAAAGAGGTGCAGTGGGAATATTAAACGCGATATCGTAATAAACTTGCACCGAAACTTGCTTTGATGCAGTGCCATCTTGTGAATGTCCGACGGAAATAATGTGTAATTTATTGCTACTTAGTTGAGTTACAGTGACCTGATATGAAGTCGTAGCATTAAGTGAAGCGGTGTAAATGTAAGGTAGGTTATCAAGCATATTAGTGGCAGTTGACACATTTTTCAGCTTGCTTAAGGTTAAATTAATGCCCGACTCTGCATTTACAAAAGCCTCACTATTACGATAGTAGTTACCCAACACTTGATTATCGATGATCTGTAAATACGCCATGCTCGCTGTATAGGCGACTCCCGCAATACTTAATACAATTGCGGTGATTAAAATAGCAAAACCCTGTTGTTTGATTTTCATTTGACCTCCAGTATTTAACTGAATATTGCAAACTAACCAATACGTTTATTCGGGCTGATCATTTTTGGCTAACCATCTTTAAATAAAAGTTACCCGTATGCTCATGACCCAATAACCTTTAAATAATGCCATTTTTATACTCATATTTTGGTTAATACTGGGTACCTGATTAATTAGTCAGTTATTAGAGCTTAGATAAAAAGTCAAAAAAGTTAATAAAAAAACAATAAAAAACCTCCTCAACCACTCAAAAAAACACTTATTATTTTTGATGTTGATCTCATAAACGACGCTAACCTAATGAGAGATAACATTTATTTAACAACATAGGCATTCCTCACAATAACTATTTTCCCTCTCGATTAGAATGCTGTGGTTATTTATTAAGCTATACCTAAAAAATAAAAATATGAGCAATTGATTATTATGTAATAACGGAGCGAACAATGAGCGGAAATACTATTTACCCAGTTTCACCTGAGTTAGCGGCAAATAGCTTGCTAACCAATGACCAATATCTATCTGAATACAAAGCATCTATCGAAGATCCAGAGGCATTTTGGGGTGAAAAAGGTAAAATTCTAGATTGGATAAAACCCTACACCAAGGTCAAAAACAGTTCTTACGCTCCAGGCAATGTCAATATTAAATGGTTTGAGGATGGTGAATTAAACGTTTCTGTTAACTGTATCGATCGCCACTTAGGAACGAAAGCTGACCAAGTTGCATTACTATGGGAAGGGGATTCACCTGACCAAGATGCAAAAATCACATACCAAGAGTTATATACACAAGTTTGTCAGTTTGCTAATGCCTTAAAAGAACAGGGCATTAAAAAAGGCGATGTGGTTTGTTTATACATGCCAATGACGCCTGAAGCAGCAGTAGCAATGTTAGCCTGTACTCGAATCGGTGCAGTGCATTCTATTGTTTTTGGTGGTTTCTCTCCTGATGCGATTGCAGGTCGAATCGTTGATAGTAGTTCAAAATTAGTGATCACTGCCGATGAAGGTCGACGTGGCGGACGTACAGTCCCACTAAAAGCAAATGTAGACGAAGCATTAACGCGTGATGGTACTGACTGTGTTGAACATGTCATTGTATTTAAAAACACTGGCGGTGACGTTAATTGGGTTGAAGGTCGAGATTTAGATTGGACAACGGTCACTCAATCACAACTACCAGATTGTCAACCAGAAGCAATGAATGCGGAAGATCCACTATTCATTCTATACACATCAGGCTCTACCGGCACACCTAAAGGTGTATTACATACTACCGGTGGCTACTTAGTGTATGCAGCGATGACCTTTAAATATGTGTTTGATTATCAAGAAGGTGATATTTACTGGTGTACAGCCGATGTAGGTTGGATCACTGGTCATAGTTACTTAGTTTATGGACCCCTAGCGAATGGCGCGACTACGCTGTTATTTGAAGGTGTACCAAACTACCCCACTCCAGCTCGTATGAGTGAAGTGGTTGATAAGCATAATGTGACGATATTGTACACTGCACCTACTGCTATTCGTGCATTGATGGCAAAAGGCGACGAAGCAATACAAGGGACTCATCGTAACTCATTACGTATATTAGGGTCCGTAGGCGAGCCGATTAACCCTGAAGCATGGCAATGGTATTACGATAAAATTGGTAATAAGCAATGTCCTATTGTTGATACATGGTGGCAAACAGAAACCGGTGGTATCTTAATTACTCCTCTGCCGGGTGCTACGGATCTCAAACCAGGCTCTGCAACGCGCCCATTCTTTGGTGTGCAACCTGCATTAGTTGATAATGAAGGTAATATTTTAGAAGGTGCAATTGAAGGCAACTTAGTGATGCTAGATAGCTGGCCTGGTCAAATGCGTACGCTTTATGGCAACCATGACCGCTTTGAACAAACCTATTTTTCAACCTTCCAAAACATGTACTTCACAGGTGATGGAGCACGCCGCGATGAAGATGGATATTACTGGATCACAGGACGTGTTGATGACGTACTAAATGTTTCAGGACACCGAATGGGTACCGCTGAAATAGAAAGCGCATTAGTGTCACACCCTAAGATTGCAGAAGCCGCTGTTGTAGGCGTTCCTCATGAAATTAAGGGCCAAGGTATTTATGCCTATGTGACGCTAAACTCAGGTGAATACTCTTCTCCTGAGCTTTACGCTGAAGTGAAACAATGGGTACGTAAAGAGATTGGTGCGATTGCTACACCTGATATTTTACATTGGGCAGAAGGCTTACCTAAAACACGTTCAGGCAAAATTATGCGTCGTATATTACGTAAAATTGCAACCGGTGAAAGTGATCAATTAGGTGATACATCAACTTTAGCCGACCCAAGTGTGGTTGATAAGTTGATTAAAGAAAATCAAGAAATTAGATAGGCTTTAACGGCAACTGATTTTAATCAATCCGACATAGCCAATTGCTGGCTTTCTCGCTAAACTCCTCGATAACCTAACCGTTCTCGAGGAGTTTTTTTATGAGACTTCTGTTCAAAAGGAGTAGCAAGTGAAAGTATTAGTATTAAATGGACCGAACCTTAACTTATTAGGGAAACGTGAACCGGAAGTTTACGGTAGCCAAACCCTAACAGATATTATTGAATCGCTTGAGTCAGAAGCCACTCACTTAAATATTCAATTATCTCACCTTCAATCCAACCGCGAATATGAACTGATTGAGAAAATTCACGACAGCGCTGGAGAAATTGATTTTATTATTATCAATCCTGCTGCGTTTACACATACTAGCGTTGCCCTTCGTGATGCGCTATTAGGCGTGGCGATTCCGTTTGTGGAAGTACACTTATCTAATATCCATAAACGTGAAAAATTTAGACATCATTCTTATTTATCAGATGTCGCTTGTGCTGTTATTTGTGGCATGGGTGCACAAGGTTACTCATTTGCCTTACAAAGTGCGCAAAAATTTGTACCTGAAAAATAATCGATTAATGGTTCTGTTCATTAACACAGCTGTTCGCCTAATTTTCATTCAAGATTGTGCAAGAATATGTCAAAACTACCCGAACGGGTAGTTACTTTATACCCACTCTTGAGGCATTCTATATGGGTCTTAAGGAATTGAGGCATAGTAGTACACCCACTTTAATGCCATTTAAATGGATTTTTTATTAAATTTGTAATAAAAAGACATATTGCAGGCGAGCCTAACTTTGTTAGGCTTTTTTTTACCTATCGTTTATTTTTTAGCTATCTTTTACAGACTTCATTGAATACACTTCTTGATTCATTTCCATTATGCAAAATAGAATCACTACAGCGCATGGGAAGATCAATGAAGCAATCACTTAATACTAATAAATGAATAATCAGATGCAATCAATAAAAGTACCCAAAAATCATGTTAGATGGCAATCATTTCGCACTTTTAATATTGTTATCATTGCATCATTCATTTTCTTTTTCTCAATCGGCATAGCACAAAGCTATACTGTTTTTGACTCACCGCCTACTTTTACTACTGCATTCTATATACCGTTAACTATTTTATTATTATGCATAATGGCGCTCGTCAGTCTGATTTATAAAAAAGACAAATTAGCACAAAACATTATTCTAATCAGTGCGCTTTTAATCACTCTATTTGTGGCTATTAATAGTCATTTCCAAGAACAAACCTATCAAAATAGCTTCTTATATTTAACGCTGTTACTGCCTCTATTTTATGCTTATTTGTTTTCCTACAGCATTCCACTATTAATATTTAACAATATATTTTTAACAGTTTGTTATGTATTTTCATGTGTATTGGGGGAAAGTGATGCCTTAGTATTTCTATTTAACAGCACTTTTCTTATCACTATGTGCTATCTCACTGTGAATACACAGATGCGGAATAATAAATCACCAAAACAAGAAACAGATATAAAACCAGAAAAAGACACTATCCTTAGTCAGCATAGTGCTCGTTATTTAAACCGTATAATTCACGATATACGTCAGCCACTAAGTAGCTTATCTTTATATGGACACTTGTTAGAAAATAAACTTAATGATACCCCTCACTATCAGCTAGCAAATAACATCAAATTAGCGTCAGAGGAGCTGGAACGTTGGTTATCTAGCTTATTAGATTTAGCACGCTTAGATGGCAATGCAATCACTCCTTCGCTGACTGAATTTAATGTCGCCTCTACACTATTACCTTTAGTCAAAAAATATCAACGTCAAGCTTCTGGATTAGACATTAATATCACTGGTCGCGTACCTGACATTACCGTAAAAATGGACAAACAATTATTAATTGAAATTGTGGAGACATTGCTTAGTAACGCGATTGTTCATGGTAAGCAAGAAAATGCAGCAAAAATATTATTATCGGTTAGAGCTCACAAGGGTAATGCGTTATTACAGGTATGGAACCAAGGTGAGCCGATCATAACGTCTATCTATGAACATTTATTTGATGAAGTAGCACTAGCTGATAATCCGTTACATAATAAAAGTAAAGGCATTGGGTTAGGGTTAGCAATCGCTCAACGTAAAGCTGCATTGTGTAAAACACAGATAGTGGCAATCACAGGGCCTAATGGTAGTTGCTTTCAATTACCGTTAGAAACCGTCGCTACTGCGCCGACATCGATTAATTTGAATCAACTTGCTAGTCACTCGATTAGTTACAGAATATTATTAATTGATGATGACCCAGGCATTTTAAGCGCTTTAAGTATGTTACTTGAAAATTGGGGTTACCTTGTCGACAGTGCAAGTACAGCTGAAGCAGGTTTACAACAGTACAAGAGTAATCGCTACGATTTAGTGATCTCAGATTATCGATTACCAAACCAAAAAACAGGACTTGATGTTATTAAAGCGATTCGTCAGCAAGATACCATTCCGGCGGTATTATTAACGGGTGAGGCTGATCCAGGAAAACTACAAGAAGTGCAAGAAACGGGCAAAGGGATAAACTATAAAGTACTCAATAAACCCGTAAAACCCGCTTCTTTAAGGTTTTTATTAAAACAATTACTAAAATAAAAAGCATCAATAAGCCTGATTGAGATTTAAATAAGCCTGATTAATATTTAAATAAACCAAGTTAAGATTTAAACAAACCAAGCTCAAGTGCTTTTTCAACAGCTTTTATACGACTCGAACTGCCTGATACCTGTAATGTCGCATATAGCCTTTTTTGATGAAATTTTACTGTATCCTGAGAAATACATAATACATCAGCTATTTCTCGGTTCTTTTTACCTTCATGAATTAACTTCAAAATTTGCATTTGTCTATCAGATAAATGTAATTTTTGTTCATTTTCAGCCTCAACTTGTTCAATCTGATTAATCTTTATTGCGACTTCTTCAGGCACAAACAACTCACCGCTAAGCACGGTTTTCAAGGCAGCTAACATAGCTTCTGGAGAATAACACTTAGGAATAAAACCTACCGCACCATGTTTTAAAGCCTGATACACATCGTGATAATCTTCGCTAGCTGACAATACAAGCACAGGAGAAGCTATCTGCGCCTCTGTTAATGCATCGATCATTGCCAAACCATTCATTTCAGGCATATATAGATCCATCAGAATTAAATCTGGCTGAATTTCTTTTATTGCTACTAGCGCCTCAATTGGGCTATCAAATGTAGCCACCAAATTATTTTCATTTTCTAAGGTTAGTTTTAGACCATATAAAAATAACTGGTGATCATCAATAATCACTATTTTGTTCATCGAAATACCCTTTTCGTAACAAACTGTTATTTTCAAAATAAGATGATACTTTACAATGAACTGTCTGAAACTATTACTAAAGATCAGAAAGTTATTTGTAAAGATCAGAAAAATCCTACTAAAGTAAGCAAATATTGAATAACAATCAATGATAAAACAATAATTTTAAACTTACGCGCACATTCCATTCAATATACAAGGATCAGCAAACCGTATTTTACGACGCTATATTAATTAATAAATTCCCTGTATTCTTGCGCGCTATCTATTGACTCAACTAAAAAAGAGATAATCATGCCTTGGATCCAACTTAAATTAAACGCAAGCAATGTAAATGCGGAAGAGATTGGTGAACTATTAATGGATAATGGCGCCCTCTCGGCTACCTTTACTGATTCGCAAGACACCCCTATTTTTGAACCAATGCCAGGTGAAACCCGCCTATGGGGTGATACCGACGTCACTGGTTTGTATGAGGCTGATGCCGATATGCTACCCGTTATTGCTTTATTAAAAGAGAGTAACCTACTTGCGGAAGACTTTGCATTTAAAGTTGAGCAACTAGAAGATAAAGACTGGGTACGTGAATGGATGGATAACTTTCATCCCATGCAATTTGGTGAACGCTTGTGGATTTGCCCAAGTTGGAAGCCCGTTCCCGATGAAAATGCGGTTAATGTAATGCTTGACCCTGGCCTTGCTTTTGGCACCGGTACTCACCCAACGACTGCACTCTGTTTGTCTTGGTTAGATGCTCAGGACCTGCAAGATAAGGTGGTTATCGATTTTGGTTGTGGCTCAGGCATTTTGGCTATCGCAGCACTAAAACTGGGTGCAAAACGCGTCATAGGCATTGATATAGACCCACAAGCGATCACTGCAAGCCGAGATAATGCACAACGTAACAACGTATCAGAACAACTTGAGTTATATTTACCAGACGACGTCCCTGAAGGTATTGTGGCAGATGTTGTTGTGGCAAATATTCTAGCGGGCCCGTTACGTGAATTATCAAGCAGTATTGAGTGCTTAGTGAAGGCTAATGGTGCTTTAGCATTATCAGGTATTTTAGAGCAACAAGCTGAAGAATTGATTGAAGTTTATAGCCAATGGTTTGCTATGGATGAGGCAAAAATCAAAGATGAATGGGCGCGTTTATCTGGAATTAAGCACGCTTAAAGCGATTATAAATAACTGAGAACAAAGTGTTGCTCAATTTGCAAGCGAAATAATTTCAAAATGCTTAATTATTAACCTTTATTCTGCAGTAAAAAATGCGTAGACTACGCCGCCTTAACTTAGAGAACGCTTAGAATATGCGCATTGGAAAGTATCAATTAGACAATAATCTTATTTTAGCGCCGATGGCAGGCGTCACAGATAGGCCGTTCAGAGAACTTTGTCGCAAACAAGGTGCTGGGCTAGCTGTGTCAGAAATGCTTTCATCCAATCCTCGTGTTTGGAATAGTACTAAATCTAAGTTACGAATGGATTACCATAACGAATCAGGTATTCGTTCTGTACAAATTGCTGGTTCTGAACCGCTAGCAATGGCTAATGCCGCACGATTGACCGTGCAGCTAGGTGCTCAGATCGTTGATATTAATATGGGATGTCCCGCCAAAAAAGTGAATAAGAAAAAAGCAGGCTCTGCATTACTACCACACCCTGAGTTAGTGAAAGCTATCTTAGAGAGTGTTGTTGATGCCGTTGATGTGCCTGTTACTTTGAAGATTCGCACTGGCTGGGATCCAGAAAATAGAAATGGGATAGAGATTGCACAGATTGCTGAACAAGCAGGTATCCAAGCACTAACCGTGCATGGTCGTACTCGACAGTGCCTTTTTAAAGGTGAAGCAGAGTATGACACGATAAAAAAAATTAAAGAAAGTATAACAATCCCTGTGATTGCAAATGGTGATATTACTTCTGTGGAGAAAGCTAAGTCTGTACTGGACTACACAGGAGCTGATGCCATCATGATTGGACGAGGTGCACAAGGTGCCCCTTGGATATTCAATGAAATTAACCACTTTCTAAACACTGGGCAACATGCACAGCGTTTGGCACAAACGGAAATTACACAAATGCTATTAGATCATGTGCAGGCTTTGCATATTTTTTATGGTGATGTAATGGGACCTCGAATCGCTAGGAAGCATGTCGGGTGGTATTTGCAAGCGCAAGACAGGTTAGGTTATTTTAAGCGAAAATTTAATGCGATAGAAAATGCTAGTGAGCAATTAAACGTATTAGAAACTTATTTAAATCAATTGTAATTAAAAGAGTTAACAGCCATGTTTGAACAAAATATTTCTCAAGAAGCACTGACAACAACAACTAGTATTCCTGCTACAGGGCAAATAACTCAACGTCCACTACGTGACTCAGTACGTCAAGCTGTATCTGGTTATGTAGCAAAATTGAATGGTCAAGACACAACTGAATTATATGAATTAGTATTGGCAGAAGTTGAAGCGCCAATGTTAGATATCATTATGCAATACACTCGTGGTAACCAAACTCGTGCAGCAACTATGTTGGGTATTAACCGTGGTACGTTACGCAAAAAATTGAAAAAATACGGCATGGGTTAAGTCTAACTCTACTCTAGAATCTAAAAAAGCGACTTTCTAAGTCGCTTTTTTTATATCTTTTTTTAAGGAAAAAATAAAAATCGCAAAATATCTGCAGACAGTCTTCAAGTTTGCCTATAACCTTAGCTTCTTTTGCCTTTGCAAATAGGACTACTATGCTATCTCTTCCCATCAATGATCAACTTTCCAATTTACAAGCTTGGCAACAAAATGTTTTTTGCATGGCATTAGCAGAGCAAAATATTACTCACTTTAAAATGTTTAGCCAAGCAATTGGAAGTGAACATGGAGAAACGGCTGAAAATATCCTACAACTTTTTTGGGAAAAACTGACCGTAAAAGGCGCTAAAATAAACTTTACCATCCAAGAAGAAAATTTTGATGCGATTATCCCAGAAAGCAATGATTATGATTTCTATGGCGTTTATCCAGCTGTCGATTTTTGTGTGATTACTAACTGTATCTTCAACTCGTTTTCTACTAAGTCCAAAGAGGAAGCATTAAATGCAAGCCAAACCAGCTTTGCAACCATTGCTAGTTTTATTGAATTACAAACAGATCAAGAAATTGATGAAGCAACCTTGTTGCTTGAGCCATTATTTATTGAACATTTAGCAGTTCAAGAAACCCTATTAAAAATGTTAAATAATGAACGTAGTCCGGAACTCATTAAATCAATTCGTGCTTATATAAAGTCTCTTGAAAGTACCAATATTGGTATCTCTACAGTAGACATTTAATGTTCAATGTTCAATGTTCAATGGTCAATGTTCAGAACAGTTAATTTTTGAGGGTTATTTTTAAGAACTATTTTTGCTATATGTTGCTGGCTTTTTAATTAAGGCCAAATAGATTTTTGTTATATAGCTAAGTCATATGTAGTTATATGTAGTTAGTTTTAAGTAGTTATGTGCAGTAATACGCTGTAGTTTAAAATGGTGTTATACAGTGCCGCTCAAGATGACATTTGATATGTCACGATGTGCATAATTAAGCAAAACGCAGCATAAATAGTCAGTAGAGCTTATCCTCAGAGTCCTCCCCAAACGACATAATCTTTATCAAAAAAATTCGTTTAGGCGACTAGGCTGCGTAATATTCGGGTCATGCAAAGTGCTATGTGGCGAACAAAATTTGAACCGCAGGGCACAACCACCCGCACTGTTGTGTGATTTTTAACACAATAAAGTAAATAAACCCCTATTTTACTAATTTAAATGATTATTATCCTTTACTTGCGAGGAATGAATGCAATACATTAAATAATATGTTTAAATTCTTATGCATTTTTTTATACTAATGGAAGTCAAATAATGAACAAAACTCAACTTGTTGCAGATATCGCAGAAAAAGCAGACCTAACTAAAGTACAAGCTAAAGCTGCCCTAGAGCAAATTTTAGCTAGCGTAACTGATAGCCTAAAAGATGGTGAACCAGTTCAACTTATCGGTTTTGGTACATTTAAAGTAAATCATCGTGCAGCACGTACTGGTCGTAATCCACAAACTGGTGCTGACATTCAAATTAAAGCAGCTAACGTTCCTGCTTTTGTTTCTGGTAAAGCTCTTAAAGAAGCGGTAAACAAATAATCTTTTGTTACGCGGATAAAATACTTTCGAGTATTTGTATTTAAAATAACTGACCACTCGCTTACAGCGTATTACTTTTAAATAAATGGCTTTTAAATAAATTGCTTTTAAATAAGTAAGTTGAATGGATATGTTATTAGAAGCCCTCTTTTGAGGGCTTTTTTAGACACTTTAATTCCCCCCTCCTAGCTTTAATTCTTTCCTATTTTTAATCACACTTTCTATGGTTGATGGCACTTCCTATATTTAATGTGATTGCAGGTAACAAATCACCAATACTTTTCAAATAAAACTAACGCTATAAAAAACAACACAAACCATCATTTTGTTAAACAACATGTTATATATAACAGCCTCATTAATGTTTAGTCATCTATGTACTTATTAGTAATCAACTAAAGAAGGAATGTACTATGCGTCAGAAAGTAGAATTCACTAGTGGTAGTCATACACTGAGTGGACTGTTAGAGACTCCTGAAGCAAACGTCAGGTTCTATGCGCTGTTTGCTCACTGCTTCACATGCAGTAAGGACGTTGCCGCTGCATCTCGCATTAGCAGAGCGTTAACGGCCAAAGGGATTGCAGTGCTTCGCTTCGATTTCACCGGGTTAGGTAATAGCGATGGAGATTTTGCCAATACAAATTTCTCATCAAACATACAAGACTTAGTGGCAGCCGCTGATTTTTTACGTAAAGAGTATCATGCACCTAAATTACTAATTGGGCATAGTTTGGGTGGTGCTGCCGTATTAGGCGTTGCTCAAAAAGTACCGGAATCCGTTGCTGTTGTGACAATAGGATCTCCATCTGATGCTGCACATGTCGCTCATAATTTTGCAGCACACATTGATGACATTAACGATAAAGGCGAAGCAGAAGTAACACTTGCAGGCAGAAATTTCACCATACAGAAGCAGTTCTTAGATGATATTAATAGCTATGGTAATCAACATATTAGCAAACTCAAAAAAGCGCTGTTAGTGATGCATTCCCCAGTAGACAGCATCGTTAATATCAGTGAAGCTGAAAAAATATACCAAGCAGCATTACACCCTAAAAGTTTCGTAAGCTTAGATAATGCAGACCACTTATTAAGCCAGAAAAATGATTCAGAATATGCAGCAGATGTTATTGCAGCATGGGCTAGTCGGTATATTAACAACGATACAAACACGCAAACAAACAGTGACAAAAAAACACTGCCTAAAGGGCATGTTCTGGTTGAAGAAAAAGATCACAAATTTACCCAGCATGTAAGCACATCAAGCCACTATTGGTTAGCTGATGAACCCGTTAGCGTAGGCGGGAAAAATACAGGACCAGATCCTTACGAGCATCTACTCGCCGGTCTAGGCGCATGTACATCAATGACCCTAAGAATGTATGCGCAACGCAAAAAACTACCCATACAACATATCAAAGTTGAACTTACACATACCCGTAATTATCAAGATGATTGCAATAACTGCGAACAACAAAATGGCATAGAAGCGATTGTGCGTAATATCAGTTTTGTAGGCGATTTAGACGAACAACAGAAAGTTCGCTTTTTAGAAATTGCAGATAAATGCCCAGTACATAAAACATTGCATAATGATGTAGCAGTGATCAGTAAGCTAGTTGAATAGCAGTCGTTAACATGTAAAAAGTTGCCTAAAGCCGTTACCGTTGATGATGCAAAAACCAGTAATCCATGAGGTGAAAAATTCGCAGAGGTAATGAGTAGGTGTAATAAGTAGATGGGATTAACACTTTGCTAGGAACTAACTTCTCTGAACAATCATGAGAGAAGTTAGTTAACTTACAAATAAGCTGAGTTATTTACTATTTTCACGTGCAATCGCACGGTAAGCTATATCGTTACGATGGAACATACCATCCCAACTAATCTGTTTAGTAAGCTCATAGGCTTTCTGTTGCGCTTCTGTCACTGTATTACCTAATGCTGTAGCACAAAGTACACGACCACCATTTGTCACCACTTGACCGTCTTTTTCAGCAGTACCTGCGTGAAATACTTTTAGGCCTTCAGAGGCTTCAGGAATACCTGAAATAACATGCCCTTTAGTGTAATCAGCAGGGTAACCGCCAGCAGCTAATACCACACCAATAGCAGCACGTGGATCAAACTCAGCAACCATATCTTCAAGTTCGCCATTTACACCAGCAAGACATAAAGTAACGATATCAGACTGCATGCGTAACATGATTGGTTGTGTTTCTGGATCACCGAAACGACAGTTATATTCGATTACTTTAGGTGTGCCATCTGCCATGATCATAAGACCGGCATATAAGAAACCAGTATAAGTATTACCTTCAGCAGCCATACCTTCAACTGTCGGTCGAATAACAAGATCCATGATGCGATCATGCATTTCAGGCGTTACAACTGGTGCAGGGGAATATGCGCCCATACCACCGGTATTTGGTCCAGTATCGCCATCGCCAACACGTTTATGATCTTGGCTAGTTGCCATTGGCACGATATTTTTACCATCAACCATTACAATGAATGATGCTTCTTCGCCATCTAAGAACTCTTCAACGACCACGCGATGACCCGCTTCGCCAAATGCATTACCCGCTAGCATATCTTGAATAGCATCTTCAGCTTCTTGTAATGTCATTGCTACAATCACGCCTTTACCTGCAGCAAGACCATCGGCTTTAATCACAATAGGAGCGCCCTTTTCACGAACGTAAGCCAAAGCCGGCTCAATTTCAGTGAAATTTTGGTACCAAGCTGTTGGAATATCATGACGAGCTAAGAAGTCTTTAGTAAATGCTTTAGAGCCTTCTAACTGTGCGGCACCTTTGGTCGGACCAAAACATGCTAAGTTTGCTTCTTGGAACGCATCAACCACACCAATAACAAGCGGTGCTTCAGGGCCAACAATGGTTAATTCAACATTATTGTCTTTTGCGAAAGCAACTAATGCATCAATATCTTCAACACCTATATTAACGTTAGTGACTTTATCTTCTAAGGCACTACCGGCATTACCTGGTGCTACAAAGATATTTTTAACTTCAGGGTTTTGTGCCGCTTTCCATGCCAACGCATGTTCACGACCGCCATTACCAATAATCAGTACATTCATAATAGGAACCTTAAAAATAAGTTATCTAAAATAATAAAGACGAACCAAAGTTCGCCCTACAATATTCAAATTGATTAATCTAATTGTGTTAAGTAATTTTACTAACAATCAAGAGGCAGCAAGGAGCTTGCTACTTGATTGCTTAATAACACAATAATTAATTGTGTTTTTTGCTAAGGGGTTTGGCTTGTCATCAAGGCGAAAGCGCGGAGCTTGCTACTGCAAGTGAGTACTTTCAACGCAGAGGACGAGCCAAATCACAAAGCAAAATAAGATTAATGGCGGAAGTGGCGCATTCCCGTGAATACCATTGCCATATTGTGCTCATCCGCTGCTGCGATAACTTCATCATCACGCATTGAACCACCAGGCTGGATAACACAACTAATACCAGCTTCTGCTGCTGCATCAATACCGTCACGGAAGGGGAAGAATGCATCCGATGCCATAACAGAACCTTCAACCACTAGGTTTTCATCAGCAGCTTTAATACCTGCAATTTTTGCACTGTAAACACGGCTCATTTGGCCAGCACCTACCCCAACGGTAGCACTGTTTTTAACGTAAACAATTGCATTTGATTTAACAAATTTAGCCACTTTCCAGCTAAATAATAAATCTGACATTTCAGCATCTGTAGGTTGACGTTTAGACACAACTTTAAGGTCGTCTAAACCCACCATACCTTGGTCACGGTCTTGAACTAATAAACCACCGTTAACACGTTTAATATCAAACTCTGTAGTTTGCTTAGCCCACTCGCCACATTCTAATAAACGTAGGTTCTTTTTAGTCGCAACGATTGCCGCAGCTTCTGCACTAACAGATGGTGCAATAATTACTTCAACAAATTGACGTGAAGTAATCGCTTCAGCCGTTGCAGCATCTAATTCGCGGTTAAACGCAATGATGCCACCGAATGCAGATGTAGGGTCAGTTTTGTAAGCACCTTCATAGGCATCTAAGATTGTGCCAGCTACAGCAACACCACATGGGTTTGCATGTTTAACGATCACACAGGCTGGCTCAGAGAATTCTTTAACACACTCTAATGCTGAATCTGTATCGGCGATATTGTTGTAAGATAATGCTTTACCTTGTAACTGCGTTGCAGTTGATACTGATGCTTCTTGAATGTTGTTTTCAACATAAAAAGCAGCGGCTTGGTGAGAATTTTCACCGTAACGCATATCTTGTTTTTTCTGGAATTGTGCATTGAAAGTGCGTGGGAATTTAGACTCTTCATCACCTTCTTTGTTTTCGCCGTAGCTTGGTACCATAGTACCGAAGTAGTTAGCGATCATACCGTCGTATTGTGCAGTATGCTCGTAAGCTGCAATCGCTAAATCAAAACGTGTTTTGTAAACTAGGCTACCGTTATTTTCACTCATTTCAGATAAAATACGTGAGTAATCAGAAGCATTAACAACAATCGCAACGTCTTTATGATTTTTTGCCGCAGCACGTACCATTGTTGGACCGCCGATATCGATATTTTCAATCGCGTCTTCTAATGTACAATCTGGGTTTGCTACTGTCGCAGCAAATGGGTACAAGTTTACAACAACCATATCAATTGCTTGAATATCGTTTGCCGTCATAATATCTTCATCGATACCACGACGAGCAAGAATTCCACCGTGAATTTTAGGATGTAATGTTTTTACTCGGCCGTCCATCATCTCAGGAAAACCAGTGTAATCAGATACTTCAGTTACTTTAATGTTGTTTTCAGCAAGTAACTTACAAGTACCGCCTGTTGATAAAATATCAACACCATTAGCTGCTAGTTCGCGTGCAAATTCTACAATACCAGTTTTATCAGAAACACTGATCAGTGCGCGTTTAATTGTTCGGCTATTTTCCATTATATTCCACATTCCTCGGTTAATGTTTTCATCGGTGAAAAATTCAAGTGATTGGCTTTTCCAAAAAGTTGAACTTGCGCGGCATTCTACCCGAATTAAAAGCACTTTTATTCGTTTTGTTGAATAAAAATACAAAAAATAACACTATTTATTCAAATAAGACGGTAATCGATGGATCAACAAGTTTGATATAAGTAACTATCGATGCCACGACAGGTGACTACTTTGACTTTTTCAAAGCTCAAATCTGCCAGCAGTTGCATAATAAACTGATTTTTCTTAGCAACCACTGCTTGTAGTTTCGGGAGTTGATGTAGGGAAGTGAGTTGTTCTATTAACTGCTTTAATGCAGGGTGTAAATCTTGATGTTGATTAAATTCGGGCAATAAACGCAGAGTAAAAACAATACATAAGTCTTCTTCAATAAAACAATCTTGTAATCCAGTACAACCAATCACAAGACCAGTTTCAGCTTCTTCAATCGCATACATTTTGTGTTTTTTGTTCTGCATTAACGTATCAAAAAACTTACTCGCTTGCTGCTCTGATAAAACCCCTGTCATGCTGTATTTCATACATAACGGGTGCTGAACTAAGCTAATAAAGTCATTTTTATCTTCATCAACAAAACGACGAATGTTTAATTGTTGGTGTTCTATAAATAACGGCATATCACCTCCATTTGCATGGCAAAATTGCCATTCATAGCAATTGAATTAAATAAGAGCTTTATTCAGGCGAGAAGAAATACAAGTAAAGCATTGGTTGTAATCATTATCGGGCTTATTACAACGTCGATAACCAAGCATTTATATAATCTAACCAACATAAATAAACAGATAATTAACTAAATTGGTTTTAGCGGTAGTTAACATACATTATCACACCGTTCATTTTATATACAAATCTAGCTATTAATATAATAGTTTCATGACAATTAGATGGTCGCAAAATAGCTGGAATGATTTATTAGTTAGTCTGAATACTTAAGATTAAAGATTAAATCTTAGTTGGTTACAAACAAATTAGCGGGGCGTCGAAGTAAACATCAAAGGTGGCAGGTGAAATTTGAGTTGAATTAAGTTGAGTTGAATTAATTTGATTTTAGCAAACAAGCATAAAAACAATATTTATTGGTTTTATGCTTGGCAAAATAAAAATACATTCTGCAGCATAATGTCATTCACTTAAGGTGAAAGGCATATTTACTTTTAGCAACCGGATATCGACTCTTAGAGGTTTTAAATACCTAGGATAACTTCATTCTCGCTTTCCCTCTAGCTTAAACTGGGCGGCATTTATTGCTATATCTATCACTATCTTTGGAACGTTTTCTGGTGCATATATCGGCATCACGGAGTATGAATAATACGAAAAGACGCACCTCTGAAGTCCAATAGATTAGCAAAATCACCTTTAAGTGATTTCGCCATCAGTATCATTTTGTAACGAATTTAATTATAAGCAAGTAAAACACTTCATCACTCTTGATCAATTAATTCAGGTAGATTGCTACGTAATGTAAAACGACTTTCAAGCATATGCGGTTCATTTCGCGATAACCTAATTCAATTCCCCAACGATGCGCTTAGGCAAGATTCAATAACGTCTGGCTCTAAGATATCTGACAAAGAAGAAAATTCAGTAAAACGATTAATCGAAGTGCGAGCGAGTGCTTCTGAAAACGCCATAAAAAAATCCTATGACCTTTTGAGTCATAGGATTTTGATCTTCTTCAGCTAAAAATAAACTAACTTTTCTTAACTGTTCGGTATTACGCTAACAAGCGTCATTTTTATTCATTATACGTTAATTGGAATCATGACTTATAAGCAATACAAACGTCGCAACACCAATCAAAGAGGCTTAAGTTAACATTTCGATTTCACTATTTTTTCTGGCGAAAAAAAGACACCTTTAGTCACTTGCCAAGTGACCGCTAATGCACCAATCATAAACACGATGTCACCGATGGTACGTGCCCAACGCAATGTAACTAATGTATCACTTTGCATAACGGCTTCACTACGTGCATACCAAAGCCCCTCTGATGCACTCGCAATAAATTGAATAATGCCAATGGGTAATAAGCTAGTAAATAACATCAGTGCTAAGCCTACATTCATCCACCAAAAAGAAACCTTCATTAAACGCTCATCAAATTTCAAATGAGGGCGAATGTATCTTAATACCAATAAGGTAAAGCCGAGCGCTAAGAAACCGTACACACCAAATAATGCAGCATGCGCATGGGTTGCCGTCGTATTAAGACCTTGAATGTAATATAAAGAGATTGGCGGATTGATCATAAACCCTAATACACCAGCGCCTAACATATTCCAAAAAGCAACTGCAACAAAGTACATAATAGGCCATTTCACACTGTCCATCCAAGGCGCACGATTTTGCAACTTATAGTGCTCCCAAGCTTCATATCCAAGCACAATTAGTGGCACAACTTCGAGTGCACTAAAGGTCGCACCGACTGCCATAACAGGTGTTGTCGTACCAGAAAAATACAAATGATGGAAAGTACCCGGAATACCCCCTAACATGAATAATGAGGCAGATGCTAATGAAGCCACTGTCGCCATACGTTGAGAAACTAATCCCATATTAAAGAAAATAAATGCCAACGCAGTAGTAGCAAAAACTTCAAAGAAACCTTCAACCCATAGATGTACAATCCACCAACGCCAATATTCCATCACAGAGAGATGTGTTCTTTCACCGTAGAAGAAACCCGCCCCATAAAATAAACCAATCGCGATACATGAGAACATAAATAAAACTAATAAGTTTTTATCACCTTTCTGTTTCAACGTCGGCGCAATACAACGCATCATCAACGTTAACCACAATACAAGCCCAATAAATTTACCAATTTGCCATAATCGCCCTAAATCAACATATTCATAACCTTGATGGCCTAGCCAAAAATTTAAATTTGCTGGCATTATTTGCGCAATCGCTAAATAATTACCTATAAATGAGCCAACAACGACTAGAACCAGTGCCCAAAAAAGCACATCAACACCGAGTTTTTGGAATCTAGGATCTTTACCTCCATTGATGACAGGTGCTAAAAATAATCCTGCCGCTAAAAAACCACTGGCGATCCAAAATAAAGCAGATTGAATATGCCAAGTACGCACTAAACTATAAGGAAACCATTCTGAAGTTTGAATACCATAAAAGCCTTGACCTTCAACGGTATAATGTGCGGTGAGTGCCCCCATAAAAATTTGAAAAGTAAATAAAGCCACGACCAAGAATAAATATTTGCCTAATGCTTTTTGCGAAGCTGTTAACGCGAAAGATAAGATAGGATCATTGAGTGGCGCAACAGGTTCACTTTCATCTTCTTTTCGTAAAAATGCCCAAGCCCATACTAAAGCACCAATACCGGCAACCAACAATACAATACTCACAACAGACCATAAAATATTTTCAGTAGTGGGTTTATTATCGATTAATGGTTCATGCGGCCAATTATTTGTATAAGTTGCATTACCGTCACTACGTTCAGTTGAGGCAGCCCAAGCGGTCCAAAAAAAGAATTCAGTTAAACGCTCCCTTCTCTCTGCACTTGGTAATGTCACCTCTTTCATGGCATAATTTTCACGCGTTTTTTGTAATTCAGGTGCACCGCCAAAGAGCGCATTATAATACTCACCCGTTTGCTCAATCGCTTGCAGACGCCTTACTGATAAGGTGACTGTATTTTTCTCATGATCATAGGTATTTGTTCTGTAATCATTTTTAAGTTTATATTGTAATGTGTTTTGCTGCTCTCCGGTTAATAGAGCAAAAGGTTTAGCAAACTCGTCCATTGCCGCTAAATCCAACCAATTAACAAGTTCTCGATGTAACCAATCCGCTGTCCAATCGGGCGCTTGATAAGCACCATGACCCCATATTGATCCCAGTTGCATCCCACCTACTGATTGCCAAGCCGTTTGACCGTCTAATATTTTTTCTTCCGTTGTAAAAATATCACCACGCTCAGAAACAAATGATGCTGGTATCGGTGGTGCCGTACGATAAATTTCTGTTCCGTAGTAACCTAATAATGAAAAGGTAATGGCAAGCACCCCTAAGAGGGTCCACCACAATTTTTTATACTCTCCCATAACATGCTCCTTTTGATGAGTATTTAGCCTTTAATTAACAACCTTAAATTCAAAAACTTCTAAAATAAAAATCCTTTATTTAACGTACAAATAAAAGATGCATTTTAAATGAATCTTATTTGAGTGCGATTTTACATACAAAATTAAAGATGTAAACTATATGTATCTTATAAATCGATGCATTTAAAATAATTCTTTAAGATATTAAGGCGGTAGAGACAAAATAATGCCATTATTAAATATCATTACATAGGTGCTTTATATGAACATTTCTCGTTTTACCGATTACTCATTACGAGTATTAATTTACCTTGCGGCTGCAAAAGAAACTTCCCACATTATCACTATTAAAGAAGTCGCTGAGCGATATCAAATATCAAAAAATCATTTGATGAAAGTAGTGCAGGAACTTAGTGCCAACAATCATATCAATGCAACTCGGGGGAAAAATGGAGGAATAAAGCTTAATACAGCGCCTGAAAATATAAATATAGGCCAGTTGGTACGCTCTATAGAACAAGGTTCAACATTGGTTGAATGCTTTGGAAAAGATAACCAATGTGTGATCACATCAAGTTGCCAGCTAAAAAGAATGTTTGCACAAGCAATGGAATCTTTCTTTGATTGTTTAGATCAATACACGTTAGCTGATTTAATCAAAGGAGAGAATAAAGCTGCACTCAGACAGGTACTTATGATCCCAATAGAATAAACGGCTCTTTGCAAAAGAAAAAATACCTTAACCGACAATCAATATTAAGATGCCAAGCATAAGCATATGATGAATAAGCACTGGCTAGAAACGAAAAAACATACCGAAGTATGTTTTTTTAGTGAATAAATATTAACAGTCTTTATTTGTGGTAAGGCACACTTAATTCATGCACGGCATCTACAAACACTTTCGCATTTTCAGGTGGTACATCTAAATGAATACCATGTCCTAAATTAAACACATGACCATTGCCTGTACCAAAACCTTCTAAGATAGTCGCCACTTCTTGGCGAATACGTTCTGGTGACGCGTATAACATCGATGGGTCCATGTTACCTTGCAATGCTACACGCGAACCAACACGCGCTTTCGCTTCTTTGATATCAATTGTCCAATCTAAACCAATTGCATCACAACCAGTGTCAGCAATTTGTTCGATCCATTGACCGCCATTCTTTGTGAATAAAGTCACCGGAATTTTTTGCCCATCGTAGTTACGGGTTAAGCCATCCACTATTTTATGCATATATTGCAATGAGAAGTCTTTGTAATCGCGTGGCGACAAAATACCACCCCAAGTATCAAAGACCATCACAGATTGAGCACCTGCAGCAATTTGTGCATTTAAATAAGCAATCACAGAATCTGCCAATTTATCTAATAACAGATGTAATGTTTGCGGTTCAGCAAATGCCATTTTTTTAATTTTAGTGAAGAATTTTGAACCGCTTCCTTCAACCATATAAGTTGCTAACGTCCATGGGCTACCAGAGAAACCAATTAATGGCACTTCGCCTTTTAAATCACGACGAATGGTACGGACCGCATTCATTACATACTGAAGTTCACCTTCAGGATCTGGCATGATCAGGTTATCAACATCTTTTTTACAGCTGATAGGACGCTCAAATCTAGGGCCTTCACCTTCTGAGAAATATAATCCTAAGCCCATTGCATCGGGAATAGTTAAAATATCAGAAAAAAGAATCGCTGCATCTAGGTCAAATCGACGTAATGGTTGCAATGTTACTTCACAAGCTAAATCTGCATTACGGCAAAGCGACATAAAGTCACCCGCTTGTGCTCGAGTCGCTTTATATTCAGGTAGATAGCGGCCTGCTTGACGCATCATCCAGACAGGTGTTTTATCTACTTCTTGCTTTAACAAAGCACGAATATAACGATCGTTTTTTAATTCAGTCATTGGTAACCTTTTCTTTTCTGTCTATTAATGGCGCGCCGAGTTTACAAATCAGCTTAATTATTGGCGCACATACTAACATTTAAAATAAATGAACGCGCCTTAATCCTGTTTTGTCGTTCAAAATTTTTAACTAGTCATATAACTAACGATACAATTGGCGACACAATTAGCGACACCTTTTAAGTGTTTTTTCGATTAATTTACGTGCAATTGTGCCATGCTTTGGTATCACTGGTAAATTATTTGCATCATACCAATTTGCTTCAATTAACTCATGCGGATCAACTTTTAGTTCGCCTGAATCATAATCAGCAATAAAGCCCATCATTAATGAATGAGGGAAAGGCCAAGGCTGGCTGCTTACATAACGGATATTTTTAACTTTAATCCCCACCTCTTCAAAAACCTCACGCTCAACACAAGCCTCTAAAGTTTCACCCGCTTCGGTAAACCCTGCTAACGTTGTATAAACAGGATAGTTTTCCTTTTGGTGACGGTTGTGCAATGCTAGTAATATCTGCTTATGTTTACGGATTGCAACAATAATACAAGGGGAAACACGCGGATATGTCCGATGTTGGCAATGGTAGCACTTCATCGCTACTTCCCAATCAATGGGCTGCATTTTTTGTCCACATTGACCGCAAAATTGATGGGTTCTATAAAACAATGCAATTTGAAATGCACGCCCAGCCATATCAAATAACAGATCATCAATTCGCCCCAATAACGAACGTAATGTGACGTATCCACCTAAACCAATATCTAAGCTATCTTCAACTTCTACTAGATAACAAGGTTGATCTTTATATTGTCCTAACAATCGTTTATTAGTCGTTACCCCTTCAGGAAAAGGTAATTCATTAACATTGCCAAAGGGAATGAAATCACCTTTATCAAACGCAACTAACTTGCCTTCTGATAAAATAAACCACCATGCGTTTTCATCTAACGCAGTTTGTAACTCTGCCATCTTAAATACTCGTTTTGGGGAGGAATAAATAATGTATACCCGTTATCATTCAAAATACAAAAATCAGCTCGCAGTGAGGTGAACAAGCTATAGGCATAAAGGTGAAGATCTAACGGGTTATATCAAAACTTTTTCCCGTTTTATAACAGGAACGAAGATGATTGCCTCACGACTTGCCCTATGGGTAGCTAACTCGAAAATCAATGCTGCGTTGTAACATTCGATAAGGACTAGTCATTGTCATCATGTTACGCCTTGCCTTGATATCCGAGTTAGCTACTGAATAATGCATTTTGATTGGTAACGGGTATAGTGCAATATCAAACCACTATTGAACAAGTGTTATTTTTTCTTCTCGTTTTAGTTATTCGTTACAATGGTAACGATTAATATAAAATATTTGTATTTGAAGCAATTACATTGGGCATAAGCTCACAGTAATTATGGTGATTGCTATATAAACTAAATTTATATTGACGAGCGCCATTATTTCACTTAATTTTTAGTCAGTTAGTTTTGTAGCTATTTCATTTAGAAGAGGTTTTTATGCTTAAAAAAATAAAACAAGCAAAAGAAGAATGGGGTGGTGAACTATCTGTTTTAGATAATTGGTTAGATGCACGTCAAAAACTCGTTGTCTTATATTGTGAATTAGCGGGCCTGCCACCCTACCAACAAGAAAAACGCTGCTTACCTAAACAAGAGGTGATCACAGAGTTTTGCCAACAGTTATTGGATTATGCTTCAACAGGACATTTTGAGGTGTATGAGCAAATCATTGAACAATCGAGAATGGATGGCATAGAGAATTTAAAAATTGCTCAAGAGTTATATTCTCGTATCACCACCACGACTGATGTGGCGTTGAATTTTAATGACACCTATGCAGAAAATGCATCGGATAAAACATTGTTAAACTTTGACCATGATATTTCAGAGTTAGGTCAAGTAATGGAAAGCCGATTTGAACGTGAAGATCAGCTATTAGAAGTAGTACACCTTCATCATACTATTCGTTAATCTGTGGATATTGATTACGCATTATGGCGATCTTAATGGCGCTATTATCAATGTTTAACCATACAAAGTGGTGATGTAAAGCATTGATATATAATCTGCATATAAAAAAACCAATCGTATAGATTGGTTTTTTCGTTTTATCTTTGTAACTTTTTCTTTGTAATAACAATTATGTGTAGCGACAAACCAAGAAAAGCTACAAATGCGCTACCTGCGAATCCAAGCTATTTTTTAATAATAAAAAATATTCTTCTATAAACATTTGCTGTTCATTGGTTGCTTTTCGCTCCCAGCTTTTGCCTAGTATCTGCTCAATATCTTCAACTAATTGGTCACCTTCAGCAACAACAATTAAACGAGTTTCATTACTTAGTTGGGGCTGTTGTGAACAAAAGTTCATCAGCATATCGGAAACTTGATCAAGAACGATATCAGAAATAGGTTGCCCAGTGCGTGAACCTGATTTTTGTTCAAATATCGCTAAATTATCAGCAAAATAATTTATGCATTGTTCATATGCATCACTTTTTAATAACATCCAATACCCTTTCTTCTTTAATACATCGGCTTAATAATTAACAACCCATACATTAATAACTAGTTTTATTAATAAATATTAATGACTATCAATTTTATCCTACAACTCGCCCATTTCACGTAATGAAAGGTCGCGTCGTTGGTTGAAGGCTTTTATATCTTTCTGTGGCACTTCTTGTGATAAAGGCAGATCAACCTTCATCGCATCAACCGGTTTGTTATAAACATGAAATTCATAATGTAAATGAGCACCTGTAGAGCGTCCTGTATTACCCGAGCGAGCAATCAATTTACCCATTTCTACACGTTGCCCCTTACGTACTAATATTTTGCTTAGATGTAAGAAACGAGTTGTATATTTACGACCATGTTTGAGCACAATATAATTACCTGCAGCAGGGTGATAACCAGCCCTTACCACAACGCCATCACCGGTAGCATAGACATTAGTACCAACAGGAACAGCGAAATCAGTTCCATTATGAGGACTTACTCGTTTAGTAATCGGATGTAAACGACGAGGATTAAAACGCGAGCTAATACGAGGATGTCCGTTGACTGGGTAACGACGATAAGCCTTACTTAAACCTTTACCATCTTTGTCATAATAACGGCCATCTTCGTTTAAAAATGCGGTATAGGTACGTGCTCGGGTTTTAAGCAAAATAGCTAATACTTCACTATCAAAACTATAAACCCCATCTATATATTGTTTAGCCACTAACACATGGTAGCTATCACCAACACGAAGTTGACGATTAAAATCAAACTTATCTTGCAAGGCACGAGATACTTGTTGGATTTGGCTAGCAGATAATCCAGATTTTTTTGCGCTAACATAAAAGCTGCCAGTAACGCTGCCTTGATAATAACTATTGCGCCACTCGCCCTCTTTAACTTCTAAGTTCGATACATAAGCACCATCTTTTAAAACAAAACTTAATGTATTAGCGCGGTCGATAATCACTTTTAAGGATAATAATTGATTACTAGGGCTAACCAAAAGCTGTACTTCTTGCCCTGGCAGTAAATTAGCAAGGCGTAAATGCTCCGTATCAACCTCTAATAACTCTTGTAAAGCTGCGGCTGACAAACCTTCCTTAGAAAAAATTTCACTTAACGTATCACCCGCAGAAATAGTGATATTTATTTCTCGGTTGGCAGAAAAGTCAGGAAGTAATGTTTTATTTGCATCACGATTTACTTTTGCTGGCTCAGCAACCGCATAGTCATCTTTTAATGACTCACTAATAGGAAGAGTTAATTCACGTTTAATTGTTTTTCCATTAGGGTTAGAAGCAGGAATAAGGCTAATAATCAGTAAAAAAACAAATAAAGAGATGATCAACCAAAAATGCAAGCGAGGTAAGTGATTTACTAAAGTAAGCACTTTTTTAAACATAGTTTTAATTTGATGTAACAAAGGCATAGAGAGTCTCGATTAGACAGAAGAAACATAACCGTAAAATAAAATGCCAGCGAGTATAACCTATAGCACAGCATGTTTAAGAAAATTTACAGTAATTTTAACCACCTTTGACCAATAAAGTAAGCAAACAGTTCTATCTTATTTATAAATAATAGGGTGTTATCCATCACAAAAAAATGTATTATGGACGTCTAGATGTAAAAACATCCAAAATAATTTATTTAAATAGCCCGAATAGGAGTTCACATGTCACGTGACTTATTTACTTCAGAATCAGTTTCTGAAGGTCATCCAGATAAAATCGCCGATCAAATTTCTGATGCCGTACTTGATGCCATTTTAAAACAAGATACTAAAGCACGCGTTGCTTGTGAAACTTACGTAAAAACGGGCATGGTCATGGTAGGCGGTGAAATCACCACTGATGCCTGGGTTGATATTGAACAAATCACACGTGATACCGTACGTGAAATTGGTTACACAAGTTCAGAAATGGGTTTTGATGCCGACTCTTGTGCCGTACTAAACGTAGTAGGTAAGCAATCTCCTGATATTAACCAAGGTGTAGACCGCTCAGATCCTCGTGAACAAGGTGCCGGTGACCAAGGTTTAATGTTTGGTTACGCGACCAATGAAACAGAAGTATTCATGCCTGCGCCAATTACATATGCTCATCGCCTTGTTAAAAAACAAGCGGAAGTACGTAAAAGTGGCCAACTAGATTGGTTACGTCCAGATGCTAAAAGCCAAGTTACCTTTGCTTATGACCAAGGTAAAATCGTCGGTATTGATGCCGTTGTACTTTCAACGCAACATCGTGAAGATATTAAACAATCAGATTTAGTTGAAGCGGTAATGGAAGAGATCATTAAACCGGTTTTACCTGCTGAATGGTTAACTGAACGTACTAAATTCCACATTAATCCAACCGGTCGTTTTGTGATCGGTGGGCCAGTAGGCGACTGTGGTTTAACAGGACGTAAAATAATCGTAGATACTTACGGTGGTACAGCACGTCACGGTGGTGGTGCATTTTCTGGTAAAGATCCTTCAAAAGTAGACCGAAGTGCAGCTTATGCAGCACGTTATGTCGCAAAAAATATTGTTGCTGCAGGTTTAGCTGACCGTTGTGAGATCCAAGTGTCATATGCAATTGGTGTTGCAGAGCCAACATCAATCAGCGTTGAGACATTTGGTACTGAAAAAGTAGCAAAAGACTTAATCGTTAGCTTAGTAAGCGAACATTTTGACCTACGCCCTTACGGTTTAATCGAAATGTTAGATCTAATCAAACCTATTTATCAAGAGACAGCAGCTTACGGACACTTTGGTCGTGAGCAATTCCCTTGGGAAGCACTAGATAAAGTAGACGCTCTTAAAGCGGCTGCATTTTAATTTAAGCGTTTTATAAAAACGATTTAATATTGAATGATGCTAACGTATGAAGATAAAAAAGCACTCGCAGTGAAAGGTGAAGATTGTTTCATTTTAGCCGAGTGCTTTTTTGATCGCGCTTTTCCTCGCCCCACTTATTTCTTTAATCAACGTGGTCGAAGCGCAGGTACTGCACATCTACAAAAAAACCTGATTAAATTCAATCCAATCTTATATCTACAAAATAAAGCTATTTTTATTGAGCATGTCGTTGCCCATGAAATTGCACATTTAATTACTTACCAGCTTTACGGTAAAGTCAAACCACACGGTAAAGAATGGCAACAAATCATGACACAGGTTTTTCATTTACCTGCCAATACAACCCATCAATTAGATATTACAGATGTTCAAGGTAAATTATTTATTTACCACTGCTCTTGCTCGCAGCATCAATTAACTATTCGTCGGCATAATAATATTAAAAAAGGCACCCGTTATTTATGCCGAAAGTGTAAGTCGACTTTAGTCTTTTCTGAACAAGAAAATTAAGCGTTAACAATCAATAGAAATGAAAGAATTAAGAATTAAGAATTAAGAATTAAGAATTAAGAATTGAAAGTTAAGATTTAAGATTTTTTATAGGGAAATGAATATTTATGATACTTCGAGGTGTAAAAATAGCTAAGCTGGGAAATCAACTTGTAAAGTGGGATTAATATTGCAGGCTACTCCAACCCCCCGCCTTTGTAGCTGCAATATTAATTTTACCGATTACCATTTAACTCATTACTATCTATCAACAGCTGGCATATCCTGCGAAAAATAGCATCAATCTAAATCGAACGCCTGTGTGCGCAAACCTTCAATCAAAATTTCATAATAAATAAAACGTTATCTATTATCATGAGTCATGGTTTTTGGTGTTACCTAGCATGGAGACTCTCAGTAACAACCATCGACAAAATACTGAACTAACAACAATCAACATTAACTTCATGGCTTAAATGCTCAATGCTTAATTACTGTTAGCTATAACGACAGTATTCTTGCCAACGACAAAGATGATAATAGATATCATTAACATCTGTCAACCTTTTAACGACACTATTTTCAAAAATGCAGGAAAGGTGTTTTTTACGGCACAAAATTAAACTTACCTTTGATGTCATCTTTATTACTTTAATCAGGATAAAAATAAACGCTTATTAAGTTATTTTGATAGCAATAGAAGTGTTCAGTGACGTGGTTTAATGGACTCTACCCTGAACTATCAACTGAAGACCTTAGTTTAAGGTCTGACTTCAAGGTGTGGCTTTAAGGTATAGCTTTAAGGTGTGAGCTTTTGAGGTATAAGCTGGCGGTCTGAACATTGCTATAGGGCGATTAAAACTAAGCAGATGCGAAAAAATAAGGTGAATAATAATGAGGAGTTCATTCACATGATCCGGCCTATCAGACCGGATTATTAAGGGATAAAAACCTAACGCTTAAAATTATCTAAAATGATTCCCGTGGCCATTGCTACATTCAATGACTCTGCCTGGCCAAAGTTAGGAATTGTTATTTTATCGCTAATATACTGACTTACTTCAGTAGAAATACCATGTGACTCACTACCCATCACAATAAATGCGGCACTAGCTAGTTCACTACGATGAATGTTCTTTCCTTCTAAGAAAGCGCCGTAAATAGGTTTAACCTGTGCAGATAAATACTCACTAAGCTCAGTATGACTGACTTGTACACGCGCAAAAGATCCCATTGTTGCAGCAATCACTTTAGGGTTATAAAGGTCCGCACAGTCAGGGCTACAAATAATATGCTCAATCCCATACCAATCTGCAACACGAATAATAGTACCTAAGTTGCCTGGATCCCCCACTTGATCTAACACTAAGATCAATTCGTTTTCGCCTATTTCTGGAATAGAATACTGTTTGCATTTAACCACTGCGATCACACTATTATTAGTTTTTAAGGTCCCTGCTTTTTGTAACTCTTGTTGCGTACTCTCAATGGTCAAAGCCACTAATTTGTTAGCACTTAATGTATCTGCATGGTGATTAATATATTCACTGGTCGCAAATAAATTAACTATCTCAAAAGTTGAGTTAAATAACTCACTGACGTTTTTTTCACCCTGTACTAAAAACAATCCCAATTTCTTACGTTGCTTTTTCTGCTCTAAGGAGTGGATGAGTTTTAACTGATTTTTAGAGATCATAAATTTCCAATGGTCTATAACTTTAAAGAGCTACTTTATGACTTTTTAAAGTTTGTTTATAAGCAGGTGCAAATAAGTTTATAAATAACAACACATGATAATAGCATCTTCACGGCCATTATCGGCGGGATAATAAGCAGGCCGAATGTCCACTTCTACAAAATCTAACGCTTGATACAGTTTGATTGCAGGCGTATTAGAAGCTCTAGCTTCTAGCCAGATTTCCTGTTGCGATAGCGAGAGTGAAAAGGTTTTTAAATAATTTAACAATGCTCGACCCAGACCAGCTCCTTGATAAACAGGAGAAATAGCAATATTCATCAGGGTCACTTCTCCTGCAACATAACTAGCAACAAAATAACCGACGACCTTATCATCAAGCATGATCACATGATTAATATAACGCTTACCAAAATTACTCAGAAAGATTTTTTCAGACCAAGGGTGACTATGAGCCTGCACCTCAATCGCTAATACTTCAGGGAGATCGGTAATCGCCATGGCAATAATAGATGTTACAGATTGTTTATTGTTGATAGGCACAGAACTGCTTCCAAAGTACTTTTTTAGCCGCTGCATTTGTCGCAAGTTCAGCTAAAGAAGGTGAATTTAATAATTGATGAGACGGTGAAGAAGCAACCTCTCCAAGTGTAGACCAAATCAATGTGGGTAAATTACCCTGTTGATTCTCAAATTGCGCTAAAGAGCAATAAACCACCTGATCAGATTTTATTTGAAAAGCACTAATGATAGCAGCCATCAACTCATGTTTTGCATCCTCCTCTGTACACACGACTAACAGTTTGCATGCAGATAAATTTAACTGCTTAAGAGCTTCTTCAGTTTTAAATAGCGCCGGTTTTCTTACTTGCCAGTGGGTAATACCCATTTCTTGTAAAAAAACAGCCTGTTGATGTTTCATAACGAGCCTAAAATAAAAATATTGATGATTTCAAGGTGTAAATATAACACTGATTAGTATCCGATCGAAGCTTTACAGAGGTTATAAAATGAAACCATTAAAAAGTACAAGAATTAGGAAAATGCTTACCTAAAAGTTGTATTTATGAGGCGATTAATGCGATTGAAAATAAACCACTTAACCGCTTGCGGTTATTTAACATACAAAATTAATGCTGTTAATTTGAAGTCATAGCCAAAATTAGCATGAAAGAATTGTCGATATCGATTCCCTAAATTAATGTGATCGATTGAAAATTTATTGGATTTAGTAAGAAAAAGGATGCTATAAATGTGTTTTCAATCACAAAAACATATATATACAAGGTTTTATCAAACTAAAATTCTTAAAGCCTGCAGGGAATAATTAAAATGGCGTTATTAGAAGTTAAAAACCTTCGTATTGAATACCCGTCTCGTTTTGGTGTACATGCAGCGGTCAAATCGCTTTCATTTTCGATCAATCGTGGTGAAATAGTTGGCGTTGTAGGAGAGTCAGGTGCAGGTAAATCTACAGTTGGTAATGCGATCATAGATTTATTAAGCCCTCCCGGTGTCATTGCTGCTGGTGAAGTTTTTTTAGATGGTGAAAAAATATCAGGTTTAACACTTGAGCAGATGCGTAAGGTGCGCGGTAATAAAATTGGTTTTATTTTCCAAGATCCAATGACGTCGCTTAATCCTCTTTTCACCGTTGAGCAACAGTTACTAGAAACCATTCATGCCAATTTAAATGTGAGTCAAGGTGAAGCATTAAAACGTGCTATCAACTTAATGCAACAAGTGGGTATTCCAGAGCCTGAAGTTCGAATTAAACAATATCCGCATCAATTTTCTGGCGGTATGCGCCAACGTGTGGTTATTGCCATCGCATTATCAGGTGAACCCGATTTAATTATTGCCGATGAACCAACCACGGCACTTGATGTGTCTATTCAAGATCAAATACTGACATTGATTCGTAGTTTATGTATTGAAAAAAATGTTGGCTGTATGTTGGTAACCCACGATATGGGTGTAGTGTCTAACGTAACCGACAAAATAGCGGTAATGTATCGTGGTGATTTAGTTGAGTTTGGTGAAACGGCTAAAGTGCTAGGCGATCCGGATCATGAATATACGCGTAGCTTAATTTCAGCCGTACCA
Source organism: Vibrio sp. 1-Bac 57 (assembly GCF_037546855.1). Taxonomy (NCBI): domain Bacteria; kingdom Pseudomonadati; phylum Pseudomonadota; class Gammaproteobacteria; order Vibrionales; family Vibrionaceae; genus Vibrio; species Vibrio sp. 1-Bac 57. The sequence continues at coordinate 107,312 of NZ_JALAAC010000003.1, forward strand.
CGTTCAGATAGAAAACTAGACCGATTTCCACTGGTAAGTTACATCGAAGAAGCACATGAACTGCAAGCTCTGGATATTAAAAACCATTGGTTAGGACAAAGTGAAGAACAGCGTGATTATGATGGCCCACTATTAAATGTTGAAAATGTCAGTTTACGTTTTGTCACTAAAGATTCATTTTTTGAGAGCAAACGCGAATACGTTCAAGCCAACAAAAACGTCAGCTTTAGTATTAATGAAGGTGAAACTTTTGGTTTAGTGGGTGAGTCCGGCTCAGGAAAATCAACGATTGCACGTGTTATTACCGGCTTATTTCCGCCTAACGAAGGCAAAATAACTTTTGAAGGTATTGACTTAACGGCGATTAAATCAGAACGTGAACGTCGCCCTTTCCGTCGTCAAATGCAAATGGTATTTCAAAACCCATACACGTCGATGAATCCGCGTATGAAGATTTACGATATTATTGCCGAGCCCATTCGTTTTCATAAACTAGCCGCTAATGAATCACAAATACAACAAATCGTATTCGATTTATTAGACCATGTGGGGCTAGGCAGAATGGCTGGGGTTAAGTACCCTCATGAATTTTCCGGTGGTCAACGTCAACGTATCTCTATTGCGCGTGCTTTAGCAACCAGACCACGTTTATTAATTTGTGACGAACCAACATCAGCACTTGATGTATCGGTACAGGCACAGATTCTAAATCTACTTAAAGATTTACAAGATGAGCTAAATCTAACCATGCTATTTATTAGCCATGATTTACCCGTTATACGCCAAGTATGCGACCGCATCGGTGTGATGCAACAAGGAAAATTATTAGAAGTAAACGAGAGTGAGCAATTATTTACCCATCCTCAACACCCTTATAGCCAGCATTTAATTTCATTGATGCCTGAGTTTAAAGGGTTGCGGAGTAGTATCTAAACAAAATTTCACCATTATAAAGTTAATAATTAAATGTTTTTTTCATAAAAGGAGTTGTAAATGAAGTTTTTAAAAACAAAATTAGCCATCGCATTACTTGCTACAGGGTTAAATTTTTCAGCCACTGCTGCTGATATCACCATTGCCTATGATTCGGACCCAGTAACACTTGATCCACATGAGCAACTTTCTGGTGGTGTGCTACAAATGTCACACATGTTATTTGATCCACTAGTGCGCTTTACTAAAGAATTTGATTTTGAGCCTCGTTTGGCTGAAAAATGGGAACGTGTAGATGATAACACCTTCCGCTTTACACTTCGTAAGGGTGTCAAATTCCATTCAGGTAATACAATGACGGCTGATGACGTTGTTTGGACATTTAATCGTTTAAAAACGTCTCAAGACTTTAAAAACGTATTTTCACCGTACGAGAAGCTAGTAAAAATAGATGATTACACGGTTGAGCTCGTTTCATTTGAACCGTACCCATTAGTACTACAAACGGCCACTTACCTTTTCCCAATGGACAGTAAGTTCTATTCAGGTGATATGGACGGTGTAGATAAATCAATTATCATTAAACATGGTGGTTCATTTGCATCAACACACGTTTCAGGTACGGGCCCATTTACTATTGAATCTCGTGAGCAAGGCGTAAAGGTAGTATTTGACCGTTTTGACAATTACTGGGATACAAACTCACCAGGTAATGTTGATAAGCTAACCTTGGTGCCAATTAAAGAGAATGCAACTCGTGTTGCTGCGCTACTTTCTGGAGATGTGGACTTAATTCACCCAGTTGCACCTAACGATCAAAAACGTGTTATCGATACTAAAAACATCGAGCTAACCACGGTTGCTGGTACCCGTATTATTACACTACAAATGAACCAAAGTTCAAATGAAGCGTTAAAAGATGCCCGTGTACGCCAAGCTATTGTGTATGCAATTAACAATGAAGCTATTGTGAAAAAAATCATGAAAGGTTTTGCAACAACAGCGGGACAACAAGGCCCTGCAGGTTATGCCGGTTATGATGCAAATTTAACGCCTCGTTATGACTTGAAAAAAGCAAAACAATTGATGAAAGAAGCGGGTTATGAGAAAGGCTTTAAATTATCAATGATTGCACCTAATAACCGTTACGTAAATGATGCACAGATTGCGCAAGCAGCTTCATCAATGCTAGCTAAGATTGGTATTACTGTAGATTTAAAAACTATGCCTAAAGCACAATACTGGCCTGAGTTTGATAAATGTGCCGCGGATATGCTGATGATTGGTTGGCATTCAGATACTGAAGATTCTGCAAACTTCTCTGAGTTCTTAACCATGACGCGTGATACGGAAACGGGTAGAGGCGCTTACAACTGTGGCCATTACTCAAACCCTAAAGTAGATAGCTTAGTAAACACTGCCAATGCAGAAACAGATCCTGCAAAACGTGCCGCAATGTTACAAGAAGTTGAACAAATTCTATATAACGATGCTGCATTTGTGCCGCTTCATTGGCAGAACCTTGCTTGGGGTGCAAAATCTACTCTAAATGTTTCACCTATTGTTAATGCATTAAACTTCCCGTACTTAGGCGATTTAGTTGTTAAATAAAGGTAGCATTCAGGCTGAGATAATTTAAAGCCTGCTTAATTACAGGCTCTTGTTGTATAAAAAGAGCCTATTTTAGTTTGCTACCTAATAGGTAAAATAAACAACTTTAATTTTTTAACACCACAATAAAACGACCCAACCTTTGGGTCGTTAATCATTTTATAGGAAACAACTGATGTTTACCTTTTTGGTCCAGCGACTTTTCCAAGCATTAATCGTAATGTTTGTGATCAGCCTAGTCGCATTTGCAATCCAAGATAACCTAGGCGATCCACTTCGAGAAATGGTAGGCCAATCCGTATCAGAAGCAGAACGACAAGTTTTACGCGATGAACTTGGCTTAAATGACTCTTATGTTACCAAGTACACTCGTTTTATTACTAGTGCAGTGCAAGGAGATTTAGGTAACTCTTATTTCTTTAAGCGACCTGCCGTAGACGTTATTTTAGATAAGTTACAAGCGACAATGGAATTAGTATTGGGCGCCACTCTCATTATTATAGTGGTCTCTATTCCCCTTGGTGTTTATTCCGCGATTCATCCTAAAAGCTTATGGACAAAAATAATCATGGCCTTCAGTAGTATCGGGATCTCAATACCGGTATTTTTAACCGCTATCATCTTAATGTACATTTTTGCCATTGAGCTGCAGTGGTTACCCTCCTATGGCCGCGGGGAAACTATCTCGGTACTCGGTTGGGAAACGGGCTATTTAACCAAAGATGGTTTATTACATTTAGTATTACCTTGTATCTCACTCGCCTCTATTATGCTGCCTTTGTTTATTCGTTTGGTACGTTCAGAGATGCTAGAAGCATTAAGCTCTGAATATGTAAAATTTGCGACGGCTAAAGGCTTAGCAATGAATAAAATTTATTATCAACATGCTCTTAAAAACACCATGCTGCCAGTACTTACCGTCGGCGGTGTTCAAATTGGGACCATGGTTGCTTATACCATTTTAACGGAAACTGTTTTCCAATGGCCTGGTACTGGCTTCTTATTTCTAGAAGCGATCAATCGTGTTGATACGCCACTTATTACCGCCTATGTGATCTTTGTAGGACTTATTTTTGTGGTCACTAATACTATCGTTGATTTGTTATACGGCGTAGTCAATCCAACCGTTAACATCACAGGTAAAGGAGCATAAAATGAATAGTGTTACTCAACAAAATACTGCTCCATCACGCTGGCAGCAACTAAAAGATTCTGACTTTATTTACCACTTTAAACGCGACAAAGTGGCGATGTTTAGTTTTGTTTTATTCTTAACCTTTTTTCTTGCTGCACTATTTGCACCAGTTATTTCGCCAACTAACCCCTATGACTTAATGTCCATCGACTTGATGGATTCTGAGCTACCACCTTCATGGTTAGAAGGCGGCGAATCTCGCTTTTTACTTGGGACGGATGACCAAGGCCGCGACATTTTATCCACCATATTATATGGTTCAAGGTTGTCATTAACGATTGGCTTTTTGGCCGTTGCAGTGCAATTAGTACTGGGCATAGTGATAGGTTTATCAGCAGGGTATTTTGGTGGTCGTATAGATAGCTTTTTAATGCGTTTTGCCGATGTTCAATTATCATTTTCAACGATGATGGTTGCGATCATTATCACGGCTATTTTTAAGGCAAGCTTTGGTGCTGAATTTTTTGCTGATTATGCGGTGGTGATGTTAGTAGTGATCATTGGGGTCGCAGAGTGGCCTCAATATGCACGTACTATTCGTGCTTCTGTATTAGCAGAAAAGAAAAAAGAGTATGTAGAAGCTGCGCAAGTGATGGGCTTTAGGTCAATGCGGATCATGTTCCGTCATATTCTACCTAACTGTTTATCGCCTATTTTAGTCATTTCAACGGTACAAGTTGCCAATGCAATTATGTCTGAAGCGGCTTTATCGTTTTTAGGCCTTGGCTTGCCAGTGGATCAACCTTCATTAGGTGCCCTGATCAGTATCGGCTTTAAATACATATTCTCTGGAGCATGGTGGATAACTATTTTCCCAGGCATTGTATTAATCAGCTTGGTATTAGTGATTAACTTATTAGGGGACTGGTTACGTGATGTATTTAATCCCAAAATATACAAAGGTTAATTGAACCGCTAGATTAACTTAGTGTGAAATTATATTAACTCAGCGTGAAACAGTACGCTGAGTTAATTATTTGCTTTAACAAACATGCCGACTCTCCTATCATCAAGCAACCACAAACTTCACTTGTTTATTAACGTCTTTTAAATTTATCCCTACTGCCATTAAATGTTTCACAATTAATTTCTTTAACACAACATCTTGCTGATCGCGTTGTAACTGTTCAATAGCTTGTATCGAGCCAAAGCCACAACTTATTTGTAAAGAAGCCGGAAATGCATCGTATTTCACGCTATGAGTTATCCATTGATAGTCTTGCACTGTATCCAATGCTATTTCACAAACTTCAGTTAATGCTACACGTAAATTATTATCTATTTTTTTATCTGTCTTTCTCATAGAGCCCCTCTTTTGGTATTTATAAACCTTCATTCTCTACAGAATACTAATAGGTAATGATTGACTAAGCCGGAATGATATTAGTTAGAACAATTTTGTATTATCGCTTTTGCTTAAGCTTGTTAATAATAGGTCCTGTTCACCAGTAAACGATATCAACAGTAAATGATAACAGCAGCACACGATAGCAACATTAAACAACAACTACTAATAGAAGGGCTTATGTTTAAAACAAAATTCATGATCACTCTCGTGTTCATAGCGATCATCCTAGCTATTTTAAGCCATGGTATTATGGCTGCGGCATTTTCATTATTAGCTTTTTCACTATTATTCTATTATGTGAGTACACAGAAAAGTGATAAACCGCCTCATGAATAGATGCGCAGTATTGCTTATTAATGAATAGGTTACTTTATTCTTTAACACAGTATTTCAATGTTAGTAATTTCAGAAGCCTTTCTTAGAGCAATACAATGAAGATCTCAAACCGATTCTAGACAGTGAAAAAACAATTTTTTAGCAGGATCAGCGGCACATCAAATAATAATTTTTAATAAAAAAGACAAGGTAACAGTGATATTCAAAAAGATAAAACTTGAGAGGTGGAGCTGATACTTGATAGCGATTGCGTTCAATCATTAGTATCAAAAATGCTAATAGAATAAAAAAACTGGTCAAATTTATTGTTATTAAAACGCCCTTACAATACCCCCTACTCCTTATAACCTTTGACCGAATGATAATATAGTTAAAAAAACAGCGCAGTGCTTGCTACGCTAAATTTACCCGTTGGCGGCCTCGTTTGAACCTTACGCTTGAACCTTAAATCATCTGCTTACAGCAATTAATATTATTTCACTTTGTTAGTGTTCGTTGACCCAAACATAAAGATAACGAGGATAGTTATAACTATCGTTAGACCTAAACTAGTTCAATATAAGCCAGTACAACTGTCGCAATGGTTATCCATAATAAAACACCCAGTAACATTGGTTTATAACCTGCATTTTTAATGGTGCGCACGGTAATGCCACAGCCAATTAAAAATAAACACAATACTAATAAACGCTTACTAACAAAAAATACATGTTGGTATAAAGCATCAAACTGCGGTATGAAATGCGCTATAGCGATAGCCACACAGTAGTAAATAATAAACATCGGCACGGTTATTTTCTTACTGTCACCCTTAAAAATAATCGCACTAATGAAAGCAATTGGAATGATCCATAAAGCCCGCGCTAATTTAACAGTGGTGGCTATTTGCAATGCTTCATCGCCATAGGCAGAAGCAGCACCCACAACTGATGATGTATCATGAATGGCAATCGCACTCCATAAACCGAAATTATATTGGCTCATACCCAAGGCGTGACCGATAAGAGGAAAAACAAACAGGGCAATACTATTTAAAATGAATACAGTGGCTAGGGCATGAGAGGTTTGTTCACTATTCGCTTGAATAGCAGGTGCGACTGCGGCAATGGCACTGCCTCCACAAATGGCGGTACCAGAAGAAACTAAGTGGCCAGTTTTCGCATCAATCTTAAATACCTTCGTTAGCAGCATACCAATCAATAATGTACTAAAAATAGAGCCTACAATTAAGCCAAGATTACCTGCGCTCGCTTGAACTGCTTGATCAACATTAATACCAAATCCTAGCCCTATTATAGAAAGTGCCAGCAATTTTTTGGTGAGCTTAGCAACATCAATTTGAGTCGGCACTAATCCTATTGTAGCGAGCGTAAACCCTAGGACCAATGCTATTGGAGAGGAGATAATAGGAAACAAACATAACACGCCTACTACAGCAAATATCATCATATTTTTATTACATTGTAATTTAGAGAAAATGAATGTCATAACTGCTCCTCGATTGATTAAAAAACATCATATACAAGGGTTAGCATTAAGCATATTCTAAACTATTTAATCATAGGTTAAATATAATTTAACACAGAAATTACTGATTACTAATTTATTGCCATATTACAAAATAAAGTGTTAATTATCTGTTAATAATTAAACACTAAAGCTTGTGTCATGAGCGACTGTTCAGCACAATAGATAAACAACATGATAAAGGATTACAATAAATATGATTTCTAAATGGGCAGTACGATTCATCCAAATGGCAGAGCTCGTTGCATCATGGAGTAAGGATCCCTCTACACAGGTAGGTGCCGTTATTACCGAACATAACCGCATTGTTTCATTGGGCTTTAATGGTTATCCGCAGGGGATTTCTGATAGTGCTGAAACCGATAATCGTGAAATTAAATTACTCAAAACCCTACATGCTGAAGAGAACGCAATTTTATACGCAAAACGGGACTTAAAAGGCTGTGAAATATGGGTCACTCATTTTCCTTGCCCAAATTGCGCAGCAAAAATAATCCAAACAGGTATCAAAGCAGTACATTGCCCTACACAAAGTGAAGATTTCCTATCACGCTGGGGAGATAAAATTAGACTCAGTGAAGAGATGTTTAATCAATCAGGTGTTAGCGTTGACTGGCTACCAGTTGACGCTCAATAAGCACCATTATTTAATTCCTACAATATTTTACGATAAAAATTACAAACCATCCTAACAACTAAGATGGTTTGTGAAATAAATCCGTAGCAAGGGGTGATATGCAAGCAAGTATTGATATTAGCTGGCCACAGCTCGGATTATTTGCATCATTACTATTAATCCCTCTTTTTATTAATGCCCATTTCAAATTAGGGATCAATAAAAGCACAATAATTTCATTGCTACGAATGCTTGTACAACTATTTTTGCTGGGGTTATACCTCGAATATATCTTTGCATTAGATAGTATCGCCTTAAATATCACTTGGGTGATATTAATGATTGCAATGGGTAGCTATAGCATAATCAGTAAAAGTGACTTATCAAGTCGGAAACTATTATTGGCGAATGCGTTAGCATTAAGTTGTGCTTTATTGCCCTTATTATTAGTCATGTCACTACTGGTCATTCAACCCTCGCCACGTTACAACGCACAATATATGATCCCTTTAGCTGGTATGCTTTTAGGCAATAGTTTAAGCGGTAACATTGTTGCATTACAGACTCTATTTGATGCCTTTAAACAACGTCAGGATGAATATGAAGCCGCCATTGCATTAGGTGCAAGTCCTTATCAAGCATCGTTTCCTTTTTTACAACAAGCAATGAAAAAAGCACAAGCTCCTATTTTAGCGTCGATGGCAACCACTGGTATTGTGACTTTGCCCGGAATGATGACAGGACAAATATTAGGAGGTGTTACGCCGATGGTAGCCATCAAGTATCAGTTACTTATCTTGATCGCTATTTTTGTGATGCTCAGTGTGTCGTTAAGCATCACATTATTACTGAGTTTGCGTTATAGCTTAGCCAACAACGGACTCATTAAAATAAAGCTTAATAGCTAACTATCTGATTAAAATATAAAAGAAATAAAAATAATGCTTTCTTTTTAGCTTTTTATTGGTTAGTATTCAATCCGCTCTGGAAAATCAGAGTTATTAATGTCATATAAAGTCCAAGTTATCCTCAGTTACATCGTTATCGTTGTCCTTAGAATTACCTTTAGCTTCTCAAATCATTCAATAATTCCGATCCCAGTTTTACGCAATGTTGCGTTACTAACTAATAGCCGCTTTAGATGTTTTATTAAAAGTATCATTTGATAAAAAAGATAAATTATCACGGCGAAAAAATTAAACTCCATAAGGAAATATATGGCTCGCTCAACAGGTAGAAAAAGATTTTGGTTCCAACAGAACAAAGATGAACAACAAATAATTGAACAAAAAGAAACAACAAAAGATAACTAGAAAATACTGTCGCACTTTTAACAAGAGCAGATTAGCCCCGCTCGGTTAACAAGCAGTCTGAATAGATAATATCAGCACTGAATAGATTTTTTAAAATTAGCAATTGAATAAGGTGCCTCTAACCTTATCGCTTTTCTCAGTAACACTTCTTAAGTTTCAATATATTAAAACTCGTGCCACCTCATGGTGCGAGATTAAATGTGCTGCTTCATCAGTAGCACTAATCAACCTATATTAATCCCCTAATAATCGAATCATTCTTAGTCGTTAAAAAGAATATTTCTGTGCTGCATTCAATCTTGATAGCGACCTAGCAACTACTAACTACTACTCAATCATCCCCTAATAATCAGATCATTATTAGTCGTTAAAAAGAATATTTCTGTACTGCATTCAATCCTGATAGCTACCTACCAACTACTATCTACTACTTAATCATTTCACAGCAGCACTCTTTTTCTATTGGCTAATACTGTGTATTTAATCAAACTGAATCAACTAATAGTTTTGCTAATGATGGTTGTATTTTTCACTTTTTTAAAAGCAAAAAAAAATGGCAAATCTTTTCAGATTTACCATTCTTTTTTTAGAATAATTAGCGCATTAAGGCGCTAATATATCACAGCTTAAAGAGCTACGATATTTTCTGCTTGCGGGCCTTTAGGACCTTGGCTTACAGTGAATTCTACTTTTTGGCCTTCAGCTAAAGTTTTGAAACCTTCGCTTGCAATTGCACTGAAGTGTGCGAATACGTCTGGACCAGATGCTTGCTCGATGAAACCAAAACCTTTAGACTCGTTGAACCACTTAACTGTACCTTGAACTTTAGACATAATAATATCCTGTAAAATTTAATAAAAATTGCCTTCAATAGGCTTGAATAGCGTAAAAATTAGACTGGAACTTAAAGACTTCAGACGAGGTATTATTAATAAAACAACGTAATGGAGAATGTAAACAATAGGCTTTATTTCTGCTGAGTTGAATAGTATAGATCTCCCTGAATAAGTCAACAATAGATTAGGATTAAAGATCAAATATTGTCCGTTTTTATGCTCACATTACCGTTATACATTTTCAGTAAAAAAATTAAGCAGGCTATAGCAGCAATAAATGCTACATAATGAATGACTCAAACGAAATTAAGGAATATTCGATGATAGATTTTAATAATAAAGGTTTTTTCAAGCTTAAGCAGGATGCTGATTTTGCAGATAAAGTAAAAGACTTATTACTAGATGATGAGCAAATAATTGACGCTTATAAGTCCATGCGTGACGGTGTGGTATTTACTGACAAAAGAATTATTGCCGTTAATGTTCAAGGTATTACAGGAAGTAAAAAAGATTTCACCTCACTGCCTTATAAAAATATCGTCGCTTATTCTATTGAAACATCAGGCACCTTTGACATTGACTCAGAGTTAGAAATCTATTTTTCGGCGATAGGCCAAGTTAGATTTGAATTTACAGGCCAGTCTTCAATGCTAGAAATATCAAAGATTATCTCTAAGCATTTATTATAAAAACGTTTTATATCCTAGTTTAACTTCTTACTGTTAAACGCTGAGCCTACATCACTACTAATAATGTTTTTGGATAGTTATGAGCAAATTTGTTGTTGTATCAAAATATTCATTTCCTTTGGATGCACATATCGCCAAAGCGAGTTTAGAGAGTGAGGGTATTCCAGCATATATAGCTGATGAGCATACTGTTAATATGCAGTGGCTCTATTCTGATGCTATAGGGGGTGTTCGGTTGTACGTAGCGGAGACATTTGAAACTGAAGCAAAAGCAATCTTAGCATTAAATTTCTCAGCAGATGTTGATTCAGCGTTCGAAACAACACCGGAACATTGCCCTCAATGTAACAGCATTCATTTAGCCAATTACACCAAAGGAAAAAAGCCTGCTTTTGTTTTATTCATATTATTAGGCTTTCCACTGTTTTTTTATCAACACGGTAGAAAATGCATGGATTGTGGTTGGTTTAAAGAAAGTGAATAGGCGTAGACAGGGCAATATAAAAAACCATTACATCACCTCATCTACATAAATATAATTAGATCAAATTCTTATTGCTTAGACTTTTTCTTATTTTTAAAATAAAGCACACCTTTCACCGCAACTACGGCAAATAATCCCCAAAAAACAACATGGTAAAGTAAGTGTAACGCACCTTCACCCAATGCATGATCGCTATGCGCAAACGCTTGTGTGCTTAATAACAAAGTAAAAATTAAAGTAAAAAATTTCATGGTTACTCCTTTCAAAATAGGTCCTTTCAAAATAATAATTAGATACTGCTTATTTAAGCATACCTTGTGTTTCAATAAACTCAATAATATCAGCTAACCCTTGCTGTGTTTTCATGTTACTGAAAATAAATGGTTTATCACCACGCATTTTCTTTGCATCTCTATCCATCACCTCTAATGATGCCCCGACTAAATCAGCAACATCAATTTTATTAATGATTAACAAGTCAGACTTAGTGATACCAGGACCGCCTTTACGCGGTATTTTATCACCTGCAGAAACGTCGATCACATATAAAGTTAAATCGGATAGTTCAGGACTAAACGTAGCGCTTAAGTTATCACCACCGCTTTCCACTAATACAAAATCTAAATCAGGGTGACGCTCATGTAATTCATCAATAGCAGCTAAGTTCATAGAAGCATCTTCACGAATCGCAGTATGCGGACAACCACCGGTTTCAACGCCCATAATACGGTCAGCCGATAGCGCATCGTTACGTGTTAAAAACTGTGCATCTTCATGAGTATAAATATCGTTAGTAACCACGGCCATTTCATATTTATCGCGTAACGCTAAACATAATTGACTTAATAATGCCGTTTTACCTGAGCCGACGGGGCCACCCACACCGATACGTAAAAGTTGTTTTTTTCTCATTATCTTTCTCTCATATTTCTAAAATAGTTTGTCTGTACTTAAAACGAATCTAATTTTTAAGATCTGAACAAGCGGGTGTATTGCGTTTCGTGCCAAGCACTAGCCATTGCTAATCGAGGTAGACTCGCCCCAATATCATCATCTTCAATTTGGTTTGCAACACTAATAGCCCCTGCCACTTTATCGCTTAAATCAAACAATAAATTTTGTGCTTGAGTTTGCCCTAATGGCACCAATTTAGTCGCAGCAGCCACTTGGTTATCTAAATATGTCCAACAATAACCACTTTGTGCAGAGATTAAATCTAATTCACAAAGATAAGCTGCAATCGTAAAAACACTCACAAAGCTACTATCTGGTTGCTTAAACAATTCACTGTAAGGTTCGCTATCAACAGCATCGAGTTGCTTTAATAAACGGATTAATGCTTTACCCATCGCAACATCAGCAAGGCGCAATTCGCTACTTTCACGACACGCAATTAGATGTTGGTTATGCAACTTAAAACTTTCAAAATCATTGTTTTCTAAGGCATGATAAAGTCGTTTCAATAATGCTAGATCAGTGCGTGCGATGGATTCATTGAGATTTAACTCAATCCAATCAAAGGTCGTTTTTTGGTTGTTGATCCATTCCATTTCCGTTGCATATTCCAACCCTTGCGAAAACGAAAAGCCACCAACCGGTAGATTAGCACTGCACAATTGCAGTAATCGATTAAGCTTAACCGGACTGGCCATATTAATGTTCATGGTGATGATCTGAATGGCTATGTGAATTGTTGTGTGAGTGACTATGCGAATGAGAATGACCACTTCGCTTACCATAAGCACCATTCTCAGGAGCAAAAACAGCAGGTGTTCTATCGATTGTTAAACCATAGTTTTCAGCAAGCTCTTCTAGCACATGGTCAGGTTTAAAACGTACCCATAACTCACCCACTTGTAATGTAGTATGACGGTTACCTAAGTGATAACAAACTTTGCTAAACGTTAACCAATCCTTGCCAAGCGCAGTTGAAACATCCTCAGCCTGCCCTTTCACTTCAATCAATAAACCACATTCTGTTTTTAATATTTCTCCCACCAATAGGGGATGGCCACGTTCAACAAAAATACCAATATCAGCACCTTTATCTGTCACGCCTTTGATACGTGATTTCTTGCGAGTGTCATGATCTAAGGTAATCGAATCATTAATCTGATCATGCGTATGATCCAACCTTTCAAATACTTGTAACATTGTTTTTTCCTAACTTAAAACAAACAATAGCGCTGTGCTAGTGGTAACTCCGTCGCCGGCTCACAGGTCAATAACTCGCCATTTGCTCGTACTTCATAGGTTTGTGAATCGACCTCTATATTCGGCATCCAATCATTATGGATCATGTCTTTTTTCCCCACATTACGGGTATTTTTACACACACCGATTAAGCGCGTCATTCCAGCAATTTCTGGTACGTTTTTATCGATTGCAGCCTGTGACAAGAAGGTCATTGACGTTTGCGCAGAGGCACTGCCAAATGAACCAAACATTGGACGATAATAAACTGGCTGTGGCGTTGGTATCGAGGCATTCGCGTCGCCCATCGGAGCTGCAGCAATAAAGCCAGACTTGATAATCATCGAAGGTTTAATACCAAAAAACGCTGGCTTCCATAATACTAAATCCGCCAGTTTACCTATTTCAATCGAGCCAACTTCATGGCTGATACCATGGCTAATGGCTGGATTAATAGTGTATTTAGCGATATAGCGCTTAGCACGAAAATTATCGTTTCGCTCTGTATCTGGTGCTAACGGACCACGTTGCTGTTTCATCTTATGGGCAGTTTGCCAAGTGCGAGTGATCATTTCACCTACGCGCCCCATTGCTTGAGAATCAGAAGAAATCATACTGATTGCACCTAAGTCATGCATGATGTCTTCCGCCGCAATACTTTCTTTACGAATACGTGAATCGGCAAAGGCAATATCTTCTGGAATCGACGGGTTTAGATGATGACAAACCATTAACATATCTAAATGTTCATCAATAGTATTAACCGTATAGGGACGTGTTGGATTAGTGGATGAAGGTAATACATTGGCTTCACCACAAGCGCGAATAATATCTGGCGAATGACCACCACCAGCACCTTCAGTATGGTAAGTATGTATAGTACGGCCTTTAAATGCGCCCAGTGTATCTTCTAAAAAGCCCGACTCATTTAAGGTGTCAGTATGGATAGCAACCTGCACATCATATCGCTCAGCAACAGAAAGACAGTTATCAATAGCTGCTGGGGTTGTGCCCCAATCTTCATGTAATTTTAAACCACAAACACCCGCTTCAATTTGTTCTTCTAACGCTTTAGGTAAACTGACGTTTCCTTTGCCTAAAAATCCAAAATTCATGGCGAAGTCATTGGTTGCTTGTAGCATTTTATGGATATTCCAAGGCCCCGGCGTACAGGTGGTTGCTTTAGTCCCTGTTGCTGGACCTGTACCGCCACCAATCATAGTAGTGACACCGGACATTTGTGCTTCTTCAATTTGCTGTGGACAAATAAAATGAATATGCGCGTCTATTCCACCAGCCGTTAAGATTTGACCTTCACCCGCAATCACTTCCGTTCCCGCCCCTATTTCGATATCAATATTGTCTTGAATATCAGGGTTACCGGCTTTACCGATAATAGCGATACGTCCGTCTTTAATACCCACATCGGCTTTTACAATGCCCCAGTGGTCTAGGATCAAAGCGTTGGTGATAACAAGGTCAACGGTTTCAGCACAAGATGCTTGGCTTTGTCCCATTCCATCTCGAATAACCTTACCGCCACCAAAAGTGACCTCTTCACCGTACTCGGTAAAATCTTTTTCTACTTCGATCCATAAGTTGGTATCTGCTAAACGAACACGGTCACCAACAGTTGGGCCAAACATATGTGCGTAAGAATGTTTATCAATACTAGCCATGGTTATTGTTCTCCCTCTTTCTTACCGTCAATGTCGCCTTGAATGTCGCCACGGAAGCCAAATACACGGCGCTTACCGCGATAAGGAATAAGTGTGACTTGTCGTTTTTGGCCGGGTTCAAAACGAACCGCAGTGCTTGAAGTAATGTCTAAACGATAACCTTTGGTGAGTTCACGATCAAAAACCAAAGCGCTATTCACTTCGTAAAAGTGATAATGGGAGCCAACTTGAATAGGACGATCACCAGAATTAGCTACACTAACCATGATTTTCTCGGATCCGACGTTTAATTCGCGGTCACCCGCATCTGTAATAATTTCACCAGGAATCATCTGATTACTCCATTAACTAAATGATAGGGTTATGGACAGTCACTAACTTAGTGCCATCAGGAAATGTTGCTTCGACCTGTACTTCAGGAATTAACTCTGCAATACCGTCCATTACTTGATCACGGGTTAATAACGTACGTCCGTAATCCATCATTTCAGCTACGGTTTTACCGTCACGAGCACCTTCCATGATCTCCATTGAGATATAAGCCATTGCTTCAGGATAATTTAGTTTTACACCACGTTTTAAACGACGCTCGGCTAATAATGCCGCGGTAAAAAGCAGTAATTTATCTTTTTCTCTTGGTAATAGATCCATAATATTCTCTTCTTATGTATTCCAAATTCGAGGTTATAACGTTATTTATTAGATATTGATTATTAGGTAATACGTATTAATTATTAGTTAAAACTTGCTCTTTATGTATGCCAAACTCGAGGTTGTAGCGCGGTTTTATCAATCAATAGCGGCCGCAATATTTCCCATAAGCTAATAAATAGTTGTTTGCACTGTTGCGCCTGTGCGCCTAGATAGCGGATCACTAATAAACCATCAATATCACTAATACTGATCAACGTCTGTGCATCTTGTTGCTTAACTTGGTCACGTAATAACGCGACTAATTCTGCACGTTGCTGTGGTTGCTTTAATTTTTGTGGAGCATAAGCTAAAAAAGTTGCAAATACGCTATTGCAGGCCAAACCTGCAGGATGTGTTAATAATTGGTTAGCGGGAGATAACGCAATACGATCATGGTAAATCAAGATTTCATCGCAATATAAGCGATTCAATTGGCAGTACTTTCCATTCAAAAAAGGTTCATCTGAATCAGGTAAACCTAAACAAGTAATATCCCATCCCAAATAAACACTGCTGCTTGTGAGCTTAATATCAACGGTATTAAAACCGTCGGCACCCTCATAAACTATTGTTTCCTGTGGGAAATTTTCGCATTTAGCATCTGCTTCTAGCTGTAATTGAGTAATTTGCGATTGCTTAGTATCGCCTATCTCCAGATTCGTTCGTGCACGATAAAAACGCCCTGCGCCTGGTGTAGTAAACAATAGATGCGCATCTTGCTGAACATCAACGTTAATACGTAGCTCATCACCAGAAACAATGCCCGCTGGCGGATGTAATAGATAGATATGCGCGCAATCTCGACCTTCAGGATAAAAAGCTTTTTGAACCGATAATGGCCCTTTACGCTTAGTACGAGTGAGTTGTGTTCCTACTGGAGTATGACTGAATTGTAAAAATAGATGAGCAAGCCAGTGATTTTTCACTGGCGCTTTTAATGTTGCAGCTGTTGTAGACTCGTCGATAATTGACATCATGCTTATTTGATTAAATCCTTTTATCTGTTTATACGGCTAGATATTTACTCACTAATTCGTCATCAAGCTCATCCATTGGACCCGATGCAATCACTTGCCCTTTTTCCATTAAATGGAAGTTTTCCCCCACTGCCCGAGCAAAGGGTAACTTCTGCTCCACTAAAATAATGGTCATGCCTTGTTCTTTATTTAACTTTAATAACACATCTCGAATTAATTGCACAATATTAGGTTGAATACCTTCGTTGGGCTCATCTAATATTAAAATATCCGGATTCAGTACTAAAGCACGTCCAATGGCTAATTGTTGCTGCTGGCCACCAGACAAATCTCCACCACGACGATGTAACATCTCTTCCAAAACAGGAAAAAGCTTAAATATATGATTTGGAATGGTTTTACTTTTTTGTCTTGAACAATTTAAACTTATTTTTAGATTTTCTTCAACTGTCAATTGCGGAAAGATATGACGACCCTGCGGCACGTAACCCACGCCAATTTCAGGGCGTTGCTCGACACTGCTTTTACTCATATCTTTGTCATTAATAACGAGATTACCTGAGCTAATAGGCAGTAATCCCATAATAGTTTTTAATAGTGTGGTTTTGCCCACACCGTTACGCCCCATGATACAAGTGCGAGACCCTTTCTTAATCTTTAGGTCGAGATCCCATAGGATCTGTGTCCCACCGTATTTTTGATTTACTGCGGTTAATTCAATCATGATCAAGCTTGCTCCTCACCTAAATAAACTTCACGTACTGCTTTATTTGCTTGGATTTCATCCATCGAACCTTCCGCTAATACAGTCCCTTGATGCAATACTGTTACTTTACGTGCAATGGACCTAACAAAAGCCATGTCATGTTCAACCACCACTACCGAATGCTTACCAGCTAATGACGTTAATAACTCAGCGGTACGCTCTGTTTCCTGCGTGGTCATGCCTGCAACGGGTTCATCAACTAACAATAAACGCGGTTCAGCGGCTAGTAACATACCAATTTCTAACCATTGCTTTTGGCCATGAGATAAACGACCAGCGGGATAGTGCTGCTCGGCAGTTAAACCTATGGTTTGTAAGACTTCATCTATTTTGTCTTTTTGCTCGCCACTGAGTTTATGAAACAGTGCAGTCCAGATCCCTTTATCACCAGACAAACTTAACTCAATATTTTCAAACACACTCAATGCTTCAAATACAGTTGGTTTCTGAAACTTACGTCCGATACCCGCACGTGCAATTTCAGATTCATCAAGCTCTAATAAATCAATTTGTTGCCCAAAACTAACTTTACCTTGGTCTGGACGTGTTTTACCGGTGATCACATCCATTAATGTTGTTTTACCGGCACCATTGGCACCAATTAAACAACGTAATTCGCCATCGCCAATATAAAGATTCAAGTCATTTAATGCTTTAAAACCGTCAAAACTCACACTGACATCTTCCACGTATAAAATCATACCGTGGCGTGTATCTGGTTTTAAATTATCAACGGATGACAGCGGTGAACCGTGTTTATCTACAATCATTATTTATTCTCCGCTGTTAATATTGAATCGTCAGCACTTTTGTTAGTACTTGTGTTAGCGCTGCCGTCTGAGCTGTTAGGTTTGTTGTCTGTGGATGGTGGATCTATTTTATCCATTAAGTTAGTTACTAACCCTGCAAGGCCTTTAGGTAATAACAAGGTGACTAATACAAACAAACCACCTAAGCCAAATAACCAAGCTTCCGGCATGATCGCAGTGAAACGTGTTTTGGCATAACTCACCACAATCGCCCCAACTAACGCACCATATAATGTGCCACGACCACCAATCGCTACCCAAATAACAATTTCAATGGAGTTTAATGGTGAGAACTCACCGGGATTAATAATGCCCACTTGTGGTACATAAAGCGCACCTGCAACGCCGGCTAACATTGCCGATACCACGAAGATCCACACTTTATAATGTTGTGGTTTATAACCTACAAAACGCACGCGGTCCTCTGCATCTCGAATAGCAGTGACGACACGGCCCATTTTTGAATTAACAATAAAATAACTGATTGCATAACCAATGGCTAACATGACTGCCGTCGCTACGAATAAAGCCAGCTTGGTATTTGGAGACTGTAATGAGAAGCCAAAGATCTCTTTAAAATCCGTTAAACCATTGTTACCACCAAACCCCATTTCATTACGGAAGAAAGATAATAACAGCGCATAGGTCATCGCCTGGGTCATAATTGATAAGTACACACCGCTTACGCGTGAACGGAATGCTAACGTACCAAAGATGTAAGCTAATAATCCAGGGCCAGCAAATACTAATAAGATCATCACTAAGGCATTATCAGATCCCGCCCAATACCAAGGTAATTCAGTCCAGTTCAAGAACACCATAAAATCGGGTAGTTCTGGGTTACCGTAAACACCTCGGTCACCAATCTGACGCATTAAGTACATGCCCATTGCGTAACCACCTAGCGCAAAGAATGCACCGTGGCCTAAGCTTAAAATACCGCAATATCCCCATACCAAATCGACGGCTAAAGCAAGTAAAGCATAACAAAGGTACTTACCTAATAAGCTCACAGTGTAATCGCTCACATGCAGCAGCGAACCCTCGGCAAACATTAAGTTACAAACAGTGACATACAAGGTTGAGACAAATAAGATCGCAATAACAAAATGCAAACTACTCATTTTTTTGGTTATGTTATTCACGCTAGGTGAATTAATTAAAGTTTTCATTATTCTGCAGCTCTCCCTTTTTGCGGAAACAGTCCTTTAGGTCGTTTTTGAATAAACAACACTAAACTGACTAGCACAATAATATTGGCTAATACAGGTCCCATTGATGGTTCTAATATTTTGTTAAATGTTCCCATGGTCATCGCGGCAACTAGCGTACCCCATAAGTTACCCACCCCACCAAATACCACCACTAGAAATGAATCGATGATATAAGCCTGTCCTAAGTTCGGTCCAACATTGGTTAACTGACTTAATGCAACACCTGCAACACCGGCGATACCTGAACCTAACCCGAAGGTGATTGCATCTACCCATGAGCTTTTAACACTCAAGGCTCTGGCCATATCTCGGTTTTGAGAAACGGCACGAACGTGTAAACCTAATGAAGAGTTTTTCAAAATCATTAACAATGAGAAGAACACCATTAATGCAAATAAGATGATGTATAAACGGTTATAGGTAAGCGACAGAATCGGGTTAATCTCTAACGAACCACTCATCCACTGCGGCGCTTCAACTTGGCGATTAAGCGGAGAGAAAACACTACGCACTAACTGTTGTAAGATTAAGCTGATACCAAAGGTAGCCAATAAAGTTTCTAACGGACGACCTTTTAAGAAACGGATCACACCACGTTCAATTAACACCCCAACAAAACCAGACACAAGGAATGCGGCAGGCACGGCCATTAATAAAGAGTATTCAATTAAATTGGGGAAAGTTTGTTGGATAACATAGGTGGTATAAGCACCTAGCATCATCATTTCACCGTGCGCCATATTGATCACGCCCATCACACCAAAGGTGATAGCAAGACCAATCGCAGCGAGTAATAGCACTGAGCCAAGGCTTAATCCAAAAAACAGGTTTTCCGCTAAGCTAAATACACTTGCTTGCTGCTCAATACTATCTATTGTATTGCTTAAGACCGTTTTTAACTCCTTTGTTTCTGCATCGGCTGCATTACTTGGTAACGAACCTAATTGCTTAACTAATGCGTTTTTAACGGTAGGCTCTAGACGATTAGAGAGTTGTTTAGCAGCAGATAATTTCTCCGCTATTGACCCGGTTTGTAATTGTTCAATTAATAAAATGACCGACATTAACTCGCGAGCATCTTCATCTTTCTCTGCTTTAATTAATTTATTGACGGCAACCAAGCCGGCTTGGTTAGGGTTATCTAATAGCTGTTTCAAAGCCGCGATACGGATATCTGTATCAGCGTTTGTTAAATCTAGGTTGGCTAATAAATCACGAATTTGGCCACGTAAACGGTTATTGGTTCTAACTTTCTTAATCGCTGATTTTTTAACTGCTGGCAATGCTTCAGCGCTTAATACATCGGTTAACTGATATTGTTTTTGTTCATTTTTATAGACTGATACAACACGCTTATTGGTTTTAAGGTAATACAGGTCCCCATCCATCAATGGTTGTAAAATCGCACGTACTTGTGGTGCAGATGTCGCCGCGATTTGTTCAATCAATGGCGCCATTTTATTTAATTTGGTATTTGGTAGTTGCTCTACTAACTGAGGAAGAGCTGATTGTTGTGTTTCACTAACAGCGGCTGAGGCGTTGAATGACATAACAAAGAAAAGTAACAGGGGAAATAGACGCAACATGGGCTGTTCCTTAATATTGGTTTTTTAGTTCATAAAATGGGAGAACGGTGTCTCCCATTAAGTTGTTCTGTACGTTAATTAATGCATTAGAACGTTATGACTAAAACTTTTGACCAGAACATTTTGCAGTCGTTACATCAAAGTTGCCGCATTTGATTGGAGCAGTCCAATCAGATACTAGGTTTTTAGAGCTTGGTAGGAAGTCTGACCATGCATCACCAATTACGGTATCAGGCGTTTCCCAAACTACTTCAAACTGACCATCTTCTTGGATTTCACCAATTAATACAGGCTTAGATAAATGATGGTTAGAGTTCATTACCGCAATACCACCGGTTAAGTTAGGTACAGCAATACCAATCATTGCTTGTTCAACAGCATCAACATCAGTAGTACCAGCTTTCTCAACAGCCTTAACCCACATTTTAAAACCAATATAAGTTGCTTCCATTGGATCATTTGTTACACGTTTGTCATCACCAATATATTTTTTCCATTGTGCAATAAACGCTTCATTTTCTTCTGTCTCAACACTTTGGAAGTAGTTCCAAGCCGCTAAGTGACCCACTAACGGTTTTGCATCAAAACCAGACAGTTCTTCTTCACCTACAGAGAAAGCAATAACAGGAATATCTTCAGCAGAAATACCTTGGTTACCTAACTCTTTGTAAAATGGAATGTTTGCGTCACCGTTTACTGTAGAAATAACAGCTGTTTGCTTACCTTCAGAACCAAAACGTTTCACATCAGCAACAATGTTTTGCCAATCTGAATGACCAAATGGCGTGTAGTTAATCATGATATCTTCAGACTTAACGCCCTGTGCCATCAAGTATGCTTCTAAGATTTTATTGGTTGTACGTGGATAAACGTAATCGGTACCTAACAATACAAAACGCTTCGCGCCAATATCATTAATAAGGTAATCAACCGCTGGAATTGCTTGTTGGTTTGGCGCAGCGCCGGTATAGAATACGTTTTTAGATGACTCTTCACCTTCGTACTGAACGGGATAGAACATCAAACCGTTAAGCTCTTCAAGTACTGGTAATACTGATTTACGAGAAACCGAAGTCCAACTACCAAAAATAACATCTACTTTATCTTTTGCTAATAACTCACGACCTTTCTCTGCAAATAATGGCCAGTTTGACGCAGGGTCAACGACCACAGGCTCAAGTTGTTTACCTAATAAACCGCCCTTTGCATTTTGGTCTTCAATCATCATCAACACAGTGTCTTTTAGTGTGGTTTCACTGATCGCCATAGTGCCAGATAAAGAATGTAAAACACCGACTTTGATATTGTCAGCCGCGTAAGCAAAGTTAGTCATTAACCCCGTTGCAACAATCGAACTTGCAACAATTAGTTTTTTAAGTTTCATAGATAGTTCCTTTCCCTTTTAGTATCCAATAATTGATCTTTTTAACGGAATAAAAATCTCAATCCCAACCTATTTCAAGTGGGATAAGTATCCAGTAATTAGAGCAAGCATTAAATGCGCAAAAGCACGCAATGGACTACGCAATTATGCGCATATAAAAGAAAGCGCTATTGAAGTAAGCTACGCGCGCGAGATATGCTAAGAGCGGAGTCGCTATTAGTAAGGGTACGGATAGCCAATAAATAGCAAAAGAGCATGCATGCAATCAAACCAAAAAATAATTAAAGCGCGTAGAACCTACAACAAGCTTGTTGCAAATGAGATGATGGAAGACTTTGCACTGCGTTTTACTGCAAAACGGGCTAGAAAATGGTCACTAAACCGCATCTCTATGACCGCCCTGGGTATCGTTTCATTTTTGGTTTTAGAAGCAATCGGCGGCGCAATCACACTGCGATATGGTTTTGAAAATGCCGCATGGGCGATTTTGGCGGTGACATTAGTAGTGTTTTTAACGGGTTTACCCATCAGCTATTACGCTGCTAAGTATGGCGTTGATATTGACTTACTCAGCCGAGGTGCCGGCTTTGGTTATATTGGCTCCAGCATCGCCTCACTTATCTATGCCTCTTTTACTTTTATTTTCTTTGCGCTTGAAGCCGCCATTATGGCTATGGCATTAAAGATATTATTTGGCCTGCCCTTACCCGCGGGTTATATCGTTAGTACGCTATTAATCATTCCACTAGTGACCCACGGCATCACCTACATCAGCCGCTTTCAAGTATGGACATCTCCTATTTGGGTGGCGTTACAACTGCTGCCGCTGTTCTTTGTATTTACCCATAACGATACACAATTCAGCGATTGGGTAAACTTTACCGGTGAAGCAGGCGAATCAGGAGCAACCTTTAATCTCTTATTATTTGGTGGCGCTTCAGCGGTATTGTTAGCGCTGGTGGCACAAATTGGTGAACAAGTAGATTTTCTACGGTTCTTACCAGAGAAACCTAAAAAAGGTGCTTGGCGTTGGTGGCTGGCGTTGATTGCCGGTGGCCCAGGTTGGATGGTATTTGGTGCGCTTAAACTTTTTTTAGGATCTTTTTTAGCCTATTTTGCATTAAAACAAGGCATTGCACCGGATCTTGCTAGCGACCCTGCGCACATGTATCAACTTGCTTATAGCTATGTCTTTGATAACCCGTCTATTAGTGTTTTTGTTGCCTGTAGCTTTGTGGTGTTATCACAACTCAAAATCAATGTCGCAAATGCTTATGCGGGCTCATTAGCATGGTCTAACTTTTTTTCGCGTGTTACCCATAACCACCCAGGCCGCGTAGTGTGGATGGTATTTAATGTCGCCATCGCACTACTACTGATGGAGCTCGGCATTTACCAAACCATTGCCAGTATGTTGTCCGTGTATTCGGTCATTGTATTAGCTTGGTTAAGCTCCGTTGTTGCCGATTTAATCATTAATAAACCATTGGGACTAAGCCCGCGCCATATAGAATTCAAACGCTCACACCTTTATGATATTAACCCCGTTGGCGTGGGTTCAATGTTAATTGCATCGGTAGCAGGTTTTACTGCGCATATGGGTATTTATGGTGAAACAGTTGAAGCTTTAGCGTCTTTCATCGCCTGTTTTTTACCTTTTATTACTGTGCCTTTAATCGGTTGGTTAACTAAAGGGAAATACTATTTAGCAGCCAACCAACAACCTGAAATTAAAACCTTCACACAATGTCATATTTGCGAAAATAGCTTTGACCATGAAGACATCACGTTCTGCCCTGCTTATGGCAAAGCTATTTGTTCGCTCTGTTGTAGTTTAGATGTACGTTGTTCAGATCAATGCCGTCCTAACGCCACGCTTTCACAACAAGCTCATGATTTTTTCACTCGTTTCTTAAGTGCCAAAGTACTAAAAGCATTAACCACTCCTTTGATGCAATTCATCGCACTGACATTAGGGTTAAGTTTGATCGGCGCTGCTATTTTAGTCTTAGTCTATCTACAAGTGCCACTGGATGATTTACAAGTAAAACAGGTTTTTGCTAGCACTTTAGTTAAGATATTCTTCCTATTAATGATCATTATTGGCATCGTCAGTTGGTTATTTATCCTCGCTCGTGATGGCAATCAACATGCATTAAAAGAACTACGTTCACAAACTAAAGCTTTAGCCAAAGAGGTCGATGCTCACGAACAAACATCGGAAGCATTACAAAGCGCAAAAGAAGTTGCAGAATCAGCTAACGAAGCCAAAAGTCGTTACCTTGCAGCTTTGAGTCATGAACTACGTACACCGCTTAATGTGTTATTAGGTTATGCACAATTATTGATGCGCGACCAAGAATTACCACCGAAACAGCGCGAAAGTATTGCGATTGTAAGACGTAATGGAGAGCACCTTGCAGACTTAATTGAAAGCTTATTAGAGGTGTCTAAAATTGAAGCCGGCCGTGTCACTTTGCAGCGTGATGAGTTTAATTTAAAAGCGATTTTGCAGCAGCTGGTGGATATGTTTCAAATGCAAGCCAGTAAAAAAGGTATTAAGTTCCACTATATTGCCAGCGCTAACTTACCTGATTACGTGGCAACCGATAAGCAACGCTTTAGACAAATATTGATCAACCTGATCTCTAATGCCATTAAATATACTGAAAAAGGCTCGGTAACATTTAAGGTCACTTATCGCAGCGAAGTCGCCAACTTTAGTATTATCGATACCGGAGCGGGAATAGCTAAAAGTAACCAAGAACTGATTTTTAAACCCTTTGAACAAATTCGTAATAACCATACTCAATCTATCGGTGGAACAGGTTTAGGGCTAACCATCTCACGCTCATTAGCGGAATTAATGGGTGGTGAAATAAGTTTAAGTAGTAATGTTGGGCAAGGTTCCACCTTTTACTTCAGGTTAATGTTATTCAAACTCAACAAAGACCCTAAAGAGCCTGAACTCACCAAATCAGAAGCCGTTGGTTATAATGGTGCTAAGCAAAGCATTTTAGTGGTGGACGATAATAAAAACCAACGCCAACTGATGTTGCATTTACTCGCACCGATTGGTTTCAATGTGTTATTAGCGGAACATGCACAACAGGGTTTTGAATTATTGCAGGAAAATGATATCGACCTGGTATTAATGGACGTACAAATGCCTGATATTAACGGCTGGCAAATGGTTAAAAGTATGCGTGAACAGCATTATCAAATGCCCGTATTAATGGTTTCAGCCAATGCACGTGATGCAGAATATAACCTTCAAGCGGAAGGTTTTCATAATGGTTATATTGCGAAGCCTCTCAATTTGGATGCATTATTAGGCAAAATTGCACAACTATTAAACTTACAATGGCAATATAAAAATACTGATAATATAACTACTGAAGACGCCAATAGCAGTAATAAACTAAGTGTCGGCGACGAACAATATAAAGCATTAATCGCACTTGCAGAGATTGGTTACCTGTCTGGGTTTAAAGATAAATTTGCACAGATAGAAGCAGAATATTACTTTCCAGAAGACAGCGCATCGCAGATACTTGAATATGTTGAAGTCTGTAACTTCCCTAAAATTATTGAATATTTAAACGAGTTAAACCATGGATCCTAAAAGCAGTGATGTTGTATTGGTTGTCGACGATTCGCCAGAATCATTAGGCATGCTCAATGTAGCGCTGAACAGTCAAGGTTATACCGCACTAGTTGCCTTAAGCGGACAACAAGCGCTGGCCATCGCAGAAAAAGTCCCGCCAGATGTGGTGTTATTAGATGCGATGATGCCTGAAATGGACGGTTTTGAAACCTGCCGCCGTTTAAAAGAGCTATTACCCAACACTCCGATTATTTTCATGACTGGATTAACCGACGTTGAAGACATCGTAAAAGGCATTGAAGCGGGTGGCGTGGATTATGTGACTAAACCTATTTCGCCCGACGAAGTGATTGTGCGTATTAAACGTCATGTTGAAACCGCAAAACTAGCATTAAGTGCGCAGGATGCATTAGACCATGCCGGTAAAACCGTTTTCTGTGTCAGTCAATTAGGCCGTTTGTCTTGGGCAACACCCCATGTGCATGAGCTGGTAGATAATATTTCTAAAGACGACGCAAGCCCATGGGCAACCTTAGCCACTTTAATCGAAAGTTGGTTACTAGGTGACACCAGCCAAGCATTAACAGTGGATTGTTTTTCAGCAAAAATGAGTATTGCTTACGAGCGTCAGCAGCAAGAGATGCACTTATTGCGTATTGTACAAAATAAGACGCCAAAATCAGCACAAGATTTAAAGGAAAACCTACCCATCACCAAGCGTGAATCAGAAGTGTTGTATTGGGTTTCTTACGGGAAAACCAGTTGGGAAATTTCTCAGATTTTAGAAATGAGTCCACGCACAGTAAACAAGCATTTAGAGCAGATCTATAAGAAGCTAGGGGTGGATAACCGCACCTCGGCAGCAGCGATTTCGATTAGGATCCTAGAGGGATGATGCAGCAAAGGATTGCTGGTTGATCCTTTTTTCTCGTTCCCATGGTCTCCGTGGGAATGCATATTATTATTTCTTGTTTCTACGATTATTTGTGGAAATATATATGGTAATGACTTGAAAGTATTAGCTCGTCTGCGCTCGTCGGATCAAATCGAATTTTGTTAGCTGTCTTTTCGCCCTGTCGGCGAGTTCATTTTCTTTATACGAACAAAGAAAACAGAACCAAAAGAAACTCGCCCATATCGTTTTTTTAATCTGAATAAATAACAGCCTTCTTAACGCACCGCTCATACGCCACGTCCGTGTGGCGAGCTGAGCTAGCAACGGCATCCATGCCTTACCTTGCTAAAGGCAGTGATTGATTCAGAAAAACGAAAATGGGAATTGACGTAGCCACATTAAACTTCCAATAATTCCACACATCCACATAATTAATATTTTATTTTCAGCTTATAGATAGCCTTAATTGTTTGATTTACTGTTGTAGTAGAGTATTGTTAAAAAGTTTTAACAAATTGATATATTTCGTATTTCAACCGAAAATATGGAATTACTCAGTTTAGTTACACTGTTAGCTTTCTCGAGGGTACATGTCAGTATTTAGTATTTATAAAAAAGAAGAACATTTTCAACGAGCCAAAGCCTTATTAGATTCTGATGCTATTTCGGACCATATATACGCATGCTTGGAGTTAAGGTTCTGTATTGAAGCAATTGTCTACCAAAAACTCTTGCATGGGATTGATAGTATTCCTAATTCAATTATTAAAACTTGGCAACCGAATAAAGCAATGAAAATGCTTTTAGATTTTGATGAATTTACGTCGACAGACTGCAAAATAGAAATTAACTTACTCAATAATGGCAGTCACTCAGTAGACGATTGGTTAAAATTAGGAGAGCAAAAAATTCCTAATATTAAATGGCTTAATAAAAGTTATAACAAGCTTGGTAACTTCCTTCACCTTATCGAACCATCTAAAATAGAAACAGGAAATCAACGAGAAATAAAAAATAAAGTTTCACTTATTGTTAAACAATTAGAGGTCTATGTTTCTGGTAATCTTTTGGTTTTAAATAACAACATTGAGATAAACAGTTGTCCTATATGCAAAGATGATTTTGCTTTTTCACCTCAAAAAATAAAACACGGTGAATTAATAAAGTGCCACAACTATAAATGTGGAGCTTTTTTCACAGCTAATGTAGATAGTCTCCGCATTACATTTACCTACAAAACCTATGATGTACCTTGCCCAAATTGTAAGGCATTATTAGAAATTCCTATTGAAAAAGTTAGGAAATTAGAAAAATTTAGTTGTAGTAAATGCCATTCCGAATATATTCCTAAAGGGACGTATGAGTTTGCTTCACTTTCTAAAAAAAGCTAACAAATTACTGCTCGCAGACTCGATACCGTTGTCGCCATTTTTGCAGAAATAAAAACAATAAAATAACGCCAATTTACTCTATATATTCAAGGTGTTATAAGACTAAATAGTCTCCATCTAGCAATTTCTATCAATATTAAATGAGGTTTTCAAATGAAATTAATAAAATTACTTTCAGTGATAATTTTTACTTCCACAATGTTTGGCTGCTCAACTATAAACTACAACTATGAAGCGAAAATTGATTATTTTTCTAAGCCAGCACTAAACCAAGTTGTGGAAGTTTATGTTGGCGATTACATGATCGATCAGGGGAAATCTGTAACCTTAGACTATTTAATATTAAACAGAACGATTGATGGGACACTATACGACATACATAGAGGGTCATATTCTCGTATTGGTGAACACAAAGGTTCATCATACTTTTCTCCAACGACAACTAAAGGGCAGCCTATCTCTTATGCCGCCGGATTAGTTGATACACCTATTGCTCTTCATCTTAATAGTAAAAATGAGGTGTGTGTTACATCGGTTTCTTATCAGGCTGCCGCTTGTTATGAAGGAAGCTTTCAAATAAAAGAACAAACGGTAGTTGATAGTCAGGCATTTCAACAGACGCTTATATATAACGGTTCAGTTGGTGAAAAAATAAATATATCTTATCGTGAATTCTCTAACAACTCAGCTAGAACAGCTTTCACTAACAATGTTGAGTATGACATGAAAAAATCTAATTTTATAAATTATAAAGGCGCTCGTATTGAAATTATTAGCTATGACAATACATCAATAAAATTTAGAGTAGTAAAGCATTTTCGCGATGACCAAGTAATAGAGTTATAATTTAAAATCCACAGAAAAAGCATTAGACAAATACGGGTAGACAAATACCAAATACGGGACATCCAAAGGTTGATATTAATAAGCTCAAATAGTTAACAATCAATATCGATCCTCAACATGGCTACAACTCCCACCGTTGAGCTTTCCCAAGTAAGTCACTTATTTTTAGTAAAGACAAACAGGATGTTTGGATTAGTTGAGGCTAGTGCATGGATGCACGTCCGAAACGGTACGTTAAAAATAATTGGATTACTTGGATCAGAAAGCGAATCGGTGACAGCTTTCTTTGCCTACTTTCTTTGCTGTTCAAAGAAAGTAGGATCGCCGAAAGGGCGAAATACACAGCAACCATTATAAATAAAGCCTCGATGAGCGTAGACGAACCAACAACACCAAAACGCTACTCAATTAATCACTATTCAAAAAGCCAAGCTTAATACATTAGCAAATATGGCTACAACACGTCTGCTGTTGAGCTCTCCCAAGTCATTCACTTAATGTTAGTAAAGCCGCAACGAACACAGGCGAGAAAGCACAGAGCATACATAGAAAAATACCTAAAGGAACCTGAGAGTTAATGTATCTCAGCCCTTTAAATTTATCACTGCAAACTATTAACGTTTCTTATTTTTTCCTTGTACGGCTTTGAATCTCGGATTTGATTTACAAATTACATAAGAGCGACCACGGCGCCTTACTATTTGACAATCGGGATGACGCTTTTTCGCACTTTTTAGAGAACTTAATACTTTCATTATTTACTTCCTATGCTACCAAAACGATTTTTGAACTTAGAAACTCGACCATCTTTTTTCGCCACACGTTGTTCACCCGTATAAAATGGATGCGAAACGCTTGATATATCAATAGTGACATAAGGATATGTTTTTCCTTCATAGTCGATGGTGCGATCGGTTTTAATTGTTGAGCCTACCAAAAAATATGTATCGGCTGCGGTATCGTGGAAAACAACTTTTTGATAGTTAGGGTGAATATTTGGTTTCAAAATCATGACCTCTATAATGTTATATTATAACATAAAGATATCAAAATGACTTTTGCGCGTCAACACAAATAGTATTAATTATCATTTGCATTTAAAAGAGGAGTTAACAGCACTAAAACACTATTAAAAAGATAAGCTTAAGACATTAGTAAATCTGGCTACATCTCCTGCAGTGGAGCTTTCCCAAGTCGCTAAAAAGGTACAACGCCAAGCAGTAAACATTAATAAAAAACTCGATCAGCACAGGTGAATCAGTACCAAGCTCAAAAACTGATCAAAAAAAATGGGCTCGATGAGCCCATATGAATCAATGTTAGAAACTACGAATATTCAGCTTCTACTTGATCTGCTTTTTTAAATGCATCATGGGATGCTAACTGCTGTGCATAACGACCCAAATTACTAAAGTTGCTGATAGCACCTGTAGCAACCAAGTTCTCAACAATCATCGACATCATAATATCTGCGCCGGTTAACTGCTCATCAACTAAATACTTTTTCCCTTCTAAGCATTGCTCTACGTAACTCAGTATTTTAAGCATTTCTGCATCAGCATAATCAGCTAAAAAGTTAGTTTTACAGCCATCTTTAGCAACAAATATTTTTAACAAAAGCGGCAGTATTGCCGAGCCTTCTGCAAAATGTAACCATTGTGAATATTCAACATAAGCATTAGTACCGCGTGCTGGTGCGAACTTACCTTGTCCATATTTATCAATTAAATATTCCGTAATAGCGCCTGACTCGCTGATCACTAGACCATCGTCTTCTATTACCGGTGACTTACCTAATGGATGAATATTTTTTAACTCTGGTGGCGCAAAAAATGTTTCACTATTTCGTAAATAAGGCTTTATTTGGTACTCGACACCGAGTTCTTCTAAGAGCCAAATAATACGTTTAGAGCGTGATTTATTTAAGTGGTGTAACGTGATCATAATACCTACCTATTTAATTGTTAATAACAGAAACAGCGATTTGCATCACCATAGCAATGAAAGCTATTTAATCCAATGCCTGTAATAACCAATATCAAGCACCGAGTGTATTTTTGGGATGTGATGTGAAAGGTATAAAAGCTCAAAAATAATTCGATTAAATTTCAAGTTAGTTATACTTAATTTCAAAAAATAGCTATATTTAAGTAATTAAATGCCAATAGCTAACTTTAAATAGCTATATTTACTCCTTAATAATTACACTTAAAATAGTAACTCTTATGCCTGATATTAATATTGATTCAACTTATGGTGTGATCATCATCCAAAATCTTAAAGCGATTTATGTTGATGAAAACTATGCCAAACTTTATGGCTATGATAGCCCAGATGATTTATTAAATAGTATAGATTCGTTCTTGGATCTTATTGCGCCAGAATTTCATGAACTAGCCAAGCAAAATTACCTTGATATCATTGCAGGTAAAATCACTCCTCGAGGCCATACATTTCACAACATAGACCGTTACGGTAAAGAATTTACGGTATTCTCGATCGATCACCTTATTGAATATGCAGGAGAGTTAGCGCTTCAAGTGACTGTGATTGATTTGTCGATTGTTGTTGAAGCAAATAAACAAATACGTGAAAAAGATTTAATGTTTAAGCGCTTAATTATGAATTCAGGGCAAGGGATAATGGTACATCGTAATTTTAAACCCTTGATGCTGAATCAGGCTTGGGCGAATGAAATGCGTGCATCATCACTGCAACAAGCCATGGAAACTGAATCTATCTTGCAATTCATTCCTGTCGAAAAGCATGCAGAAGTAAAAGAACATTATGTTAAGACGATCAATGGCGAAGTAACAAGTAAGAGTAATATTGTCGAAAATATTTGTTTCGATGGCAGTAAACGCTTTTTTAATATTTATGACAACTTAATTGAATGGGAAGGCGAACCTGCGGTTCAAGTGGTATTAGAAGATGTTACGGATAAAGTTGAATATGAGCGAGCTTTAGCCTACCGCGCATCCCATGATCAGCTCACTGACTTATATAATCGTAGTTCGATTTATGATTGGTTAGGTACGCATTACAACACAAGTACCGATATCACTTGTATGCTCATAGATATTGATGACTTTAAAAAAGTAAATGATACCTATGGCCATCAAATGGGTGACCAGGTGATCAAAACATTGGCAGGGATCATCAAAAAAATAGTACAAAAATTTAATGGCGTTGTAGGACGATGGGGAGGCGAAGAGTTTATTGCTTTTATCCCTAACATCAGTAACCCAAAAACAGCTGAAATGGCGGAGTCAATTCGTATTGCCTTTAATCAAGTAAAATATCAACAAGATACAGTGTCATTTAATGCAAGCGTTAGCATTGGTATTAGTTCAACTTGTGAGGACGAAGCTAACCTTAGTATTGACGATCTGATTAAGTCCGCCGATAAGTATTTATACTTCGCAAAAGCGAATGGTAAGGATTGTGTCGTGAAATGTGGAAATGCTGTTTCATCAGTTTAAGTTGAAATAGGCCACATTTAGCAAGCGGTTATAGGATCTTTTTCTTTTTTATATGGTGCTTGTGCATAAGACTTAATGTGCCGCTGTTTTTGAATATAAGTTCATAACTGCAACGCCGGCTAAAATTAACCCCATCCCAATAATTGCAGGCAAATCTGGAACCTGTTTATAAATAATCGCGCTAATAGCAGCCACTAGAATTATACCCATTCCAGCCCAAACAGCATAAGCGATACCTACTGGCACTGTTTTCAATACAAGGGACAGAAAATAAAAGGCAGCAACATAGCCGATCACACAAATCGCACTATAAAAAAGTTGGCTGAATCCATCAGATGCTTTTAATGCGAGAGTGGCAATCACTTCTGAAACAATTGCAATCGCTAAATACCAATAACCCATACCTGTCCTTTATTTTATTGTTTTGTCTTATTGTTTTTTGTATTGATAAGACTTAATTAATTGGGTGTGGACAATAACAAGTTCAGCTGCTTAATCAACTAATTAACGTATCAGCCCAGCAACAATGATAATTTTACCTGCTCATGAACCTTAAATAATCTCAGCTCCTTTGACCTATCCCCTCTTAAAGTTCGAAATCTCTGCTATTATTTTCCGGCTGAGTTATTTTATTTCAAATAACCTTTTCGGCAATAAAAATTAAACAGTAAATATCCTTGAAGATGAGCCACAATAAACATGTTAAAAACCAATCAATTTATCCGTCTCCATCACTATTTTTGTAATATTCCAACTGCCGCTTCTGGGTTGGCATTAGCGATTGCTAGCTTAGGATTATCATGGGAGCATTTTATTCCTTTACAGGGAAAAGCTCAGATCCTGGGAGCAAGTATTGCTGCTTGTATTATTACACTGTTATTTCTCAAATTTATCTTCAATCCACATCTATTGAAGCAAGACTTACAGCACCCTATTGCAGGTACGGTGATCCCAACCTTAGCAATGGCATTGATGGTTATCTCAAATAGTATTGCTTTATATGATTTACAGATAGGGCAAGTAGTCAGTTGGCTAGCGATTGTTTTACACCTTTATTTCTTGGGTTATTTTATATTCAGTCGCAGTAAGGCTTTCCAGTTTCAACAAATATTACCTAGTTGGTTTATTCCTCCGATAGGCCTAGTCCTTGCTTTAATAACCCACCCCGGCGGACTAGCACCTGCTTTTATACACTTTATATTTGGGCTGGGTTTACTTTCTTACGCGGTACTACTGCCAATCGTGCTATATCGATTATTATTTGGTAGCGTACTCACTGATAATGAAAAACCGATTATCGTGATCCTAGCCACGCCTGCAAGTTTACTATTATTGGCATATCTTGTAACAACTAGCCAGCCTAACTACTTACTGCTAGGGTGCCTTTTCGTTTTAGCCTTGAGCATGACTTTATATATTTACCTTGTATTTAAAAGCCTGCTACGTCTTTCCTACACGCCTGCATATTCTGCCTTCACTTTTCCATTGGTGGTTGGCGCTGTTGCATTGATGAAGATGAGTGAGTTTTTATTAGAGAAGGGTTTTGCAACACATTGGGTTAATATTACCGAGCAACTCGCTAACATCGAACTGGCGATTGCTAGTGCCATGGTGTTGTATGTAACGGTGCGTTATTTACCTCATTTCTTTCAGAAAGCTTAAAAAACAATAGCACTGAGTCGTAAACGAGCATATGACAATGATTGATAGCATCGCTATTTAATAGGTTACCGTAAATGTCAGAACCGGATATTTGCGGATCTTAATCAGGAGTTACATTTATTGTCAGGGTCTCGTTAATATAAAAATATTCTTTAATCAAAATATTGACTCATCTCTACCATTTTTAGAATATATTTAAATAAAAAAACAAAAATATTTTATTTAGGTATAGTATAAATAAAATGTCTTTTTCATCTCGCTCAACTTTTTTTCGTCTAACTTAACTTTTTTCATCTAACCCGATATGGAGTACATGAGAATCAAAAAACCAATATTCCATCCCAACTTAACCAACGATCCATTACATAGAATGTTTGATGAAGTAGAAGCGATCTCTGTGCAAGGATATGATGAGCAGCGCAGAGTGATTTACTGGAATAAGGG
This sequence comes from Vibrio sp. 1-Bac 57, assembly GCF_037546855.1. Classification (NCBI taxonomy): domain Bacteria; kingdom Pseudomonadati; phylum Pseudomonadota; class Gammaproteobacteria; order Vibrionales; family Vibrionaceae; genus Vibrio; species Vibrio sp. 1-Bac 57. The sequence continues at coordinate 141,828 of NZ_JALAAC010000003.1, forward strand.
CAGCGAATCGCTTTATGGTTATAGCAAAGAGGAAGCTTTAGGAAAAAAACTAGAGGAATTGATAATTCCTAAGCCAATATGGGAAAATATAATTGCTGCACACAGCAACTGGGTTAACAACAATGTCCCCATCCCCGCATCAGAAATCACCTTACTCAACAAAAAAGGTAAAGATATTAATGTTTTTTCCAGCCACGTCATGTTTATTAATCAAGATAACCACAAACAAATGTATTGTGTGGATATTGATTTAAGCGATGTTCGTTATGCGCAAGCACAAGCTATATTTAAAGAACAAATGTTGGAAGCTGTATTTGAAGCAAGCCCAGATTTGTTTTTTTTAATGTCAGAAGATGGCAGAATTATTGACTATCGAGCCAATAATACAAAGAGCCTGTATATTTCTCCTAGTCAGTTTACAGGTAAATTGATGATTGATATTTTGCCGGAGCAGGTTGCCAACAAATTTCAAATGCATTTTGATAAAGTACTGAAACAAGTAGGCGAAACTTGTTTTGAATATGAATGAACCATGCCCTTTGGCATTGTTTATTATGAAGCAAGACTTAGCCACCTTCCTGAACACAATCAAATTTTAGGTATTGTTCGTGATATTACAGAACAGCATAAGTCTTCAGAAATCATTCGCCAACATGCCTATTTCGATACACTAACTTTATTACCTAATCGTTTTTTAGCATTGGATCGTTTGTCGCAAATGCTCAATGAAGCAGAGCGAAATGAAGAATGTGCAGCGGTATTCTTTATTGATTTAGATGACTTCAAAAAAGTGAATGATTCATTAGGTCACGAAATTGGCGATAAACTACTCATCGCAGCTGCAAATAGATTAAACCAGTCAATACGTAAAGAGGATACTGTTGGGCGCTTAGGTGGAGATGAGTTTATTATATTAATACGAGATATAAACTCCGACAGCGATGCCTCGGTGATAGCAGACACGTTATTAAATATTTTTAGAGAGCCTTTATCCATTGATGGACGTGAGCTGATTCTTACCTTAAGTATTGGCATCGCTATGTATCCACAAAATGGAACTAACACATCTGAATTGTTACGTAACTCTGATATTGCAATGTATCAAGCAAAAGCATTAGGGCGTAACGCCTATTCATTTTTTACTAAAGAAATGAATGTATCAATGATGAGGCGCTTTGAAATTGAGGAACAAATGCATGGCGCGTTAGAACGCAATGAATTTGAAATATATTATCAGCCCTTATTAGATGTAAATAAAAAACAAATTATTGGTGCAGAGGCGCTGTTACGCTGGCATAACGCCGCCCTAGGCCATATTACCCCCGATGAGTTCATACCTATTGCCGAGCATACTGGGTTAATTGTTGCCATTGGTCGATACGTCATTAAGCAATCACTCAGTTTTTTGACGCACTGGCAAAATGTCACTCAACAAAAATATGTGATGGCAGTTAATTTATCGCCTAGCCAGTTCCGAGATAAAGAGCTGTTTAATTTTATCAAAAACACGCTCACAGATGAAAATATACCGGCACATAGCTTAGAGCTTGAAATTACTGAAGGCGTGTTAATGACAGGTCAATCTTATGTTGACGATACCTTACTGCAATTTGATCAACTTGGAGTAAAGCTATCAATGGATGATTTTGGTACTGGTTACTCTTCGCTAAGTTATTTAAGACAATATGCTTTCGATGTTTTAAAAATAGATCGCAGTTTTATTAATGGTATTACGCTTAATGATGAAGATAGAAACTTAGTTAAAGCAGCGATTGCAATGGCGCATAGTTTAGGATTAGTGGTTGTCGCAGAAGGCGTTGAAATGCACCAACAATTGCTAATTTTAGAGGAGTTAGGATGCGATTTCGTGCAGGGTTATTATTTTAGTAAACCCATCCCCGCAGCGCAGTTTATTACCTTTTCCCAAGAATATAAGTTAACTGAGTGAAAAAAAGTTATTGATAAAAAACATATCAACGACGGTATAAGCCCTCCTGCTCTATATTTATTTAAAATCCCTCCCTTTGGATTAATGACAGAGTACGCAGAAAAAACCATACAGAGCGACTCTTTTTAGCAAATAACAATGATCTCTATGTTCGAATGTTCAGGAGAATTAGTGTCGTGTTTAATCCTATATGAGCAGCTACTTCCACATTTAACTGTACAGGAATACCAAAGAATTAGTTCACAGTAGAGTGCTCAAGCGCAGATAAAAAGTAGAAAAAAATAAATAATCTTACTTTTAATTGCTATTTTTAGTTAATTTACTAACTTTGTTAGGATCGTTATAAAAATACTCCTTTTTAGCTATCAACTTGTAGTTAACTTACTATTACTTTTGATCTGAAACTACACAACAGATCTACAGCCATGTAACAGTCATAGTTAAATTTACCCCATCGATTTAAAAAATTAATCCTTCATTAATTTTACACAGAGAGACCGACTATGACGATAAGAAAAAAAATGTACTTAGCTTTATTTTTTTTGATGGCGGTACTGTTTATCCAATCAGCCTATATGATTTATCAGAGTAGTCGTATCCATGATGCATCGATTAAAATAGCCGATACTATTGAACCCATCCTGTTTAAAAACTATGAGTTAAAGATAGCAGTGATACAAGTGCAACAATGGGTAACAGATATTAGTGCAACAAGAGCCTTGGATGGCTTAAATGACGGTATTGAGGTAGCAGGGGAAAATTACGAGATTGCTGTTAACCTTCTTCAAGAATTAAGCATACTCGATACGGCGAATTCAGACTTTTATCAACAAATGCTGCCCACGCTTGAGAACTACTTTGAGACTGGTAAATCAATGGCAAATGCTTATATTGAACAAGGGCCTGCGGGCGGTAATAAAATAATGCCAGCATTTGATGATGCCGCAGCCGCGATCACAGAACAAGTCGAGCAAGTAATGTCGATGTCCAGAGAGCGTTCAGCACAAAACCTCAGCAACCAAACTGAAAATGCAGCAGCAATAGAATTCTCCGTTTATGCCTTTTCAGCCCTATTTTTAATAATATTGAGCGCTTTCTATCTATTAACTAGTAAAGGCTTATTAAAACCACTTGATGCGATGATGAAGATGGCTGATGACCTAGCCCATGGAGAAGGCGATTTAACGAAAAGGTTAAATGAGTCTAAAAATGACGAACTAGGTATTACTTCACACCATATTAATAGCTTCATAACAAAAACACAGGCAGTCATTAAAACGGTTAGTTTAACCATTAAAGATCTTAATGAAACCTCTGATTTGTTACAAGATTCAGCTCAAAAAACAAAACATGATATGTCCATGCAACTTAAGGAAACAGAGCAAACAGCGAGTGCAATGAATGAACTAACCGTTTCTTCTAAAGAAGTAGCTCAATATACTGTTGATGCCTCAAATGAAACAGCAGTGGTTAATGAACATATCGAAAGCGGCATGAGCATATGTAACTCAGCCACAGTACAAATGGCTGAGTTATCTGAAAAAATGACTTCAGCACAACAAGTTGTTAAGCGCTTAGGGGATGATAGTGCCAATATAGGCGCTATGTTAGAAGTAATTGTCGCCATCTCTCAACAGACGAATCTACTCGCCCTTAATGCAGCTATTGAAGCAGCGCGTGCCGGAGAAAAAGGCCGTGGTTTTGCGGTGGTAGCCGATGAAGTACGATCTTTAGCAGGTCGTTCTCAGGAGTCGACACAGGATATTCAAAATATCGTGAATCGCTTACGCGAGAATGTAGAGCAAGTGGTAGAAGTTTTTGCAGTAAGTAGGGATAACGCAAACCAATCACATAATAAGGTGGAAGCGCTTACTCATTCATTGAGTGTTATTGCCGAAAATGTGAAAAATATAAGTCAAATGAACGAACAGATTGCCACTGCAGCAGCAGAACAGAACCAAGTCGTATCTGAGGTTGAACGCAGTATTGTTAATATTTCTGGCGTATCTAATTCAAATGCCATCAATATTGAGTCAGTCAGTACAACTGGAGAAACCCTCAAAAATAATGTACTTGAGCTAAATAAATTAGTGAGTCAGTTTAAATATTAATAAATTAGTAGATTGATTTTGTAGTCAACGTTAGCGTCAAGTTTGCTTTACGCTAACGTTTTTTGTGTTTTATTGCTTGTTAAGAGCAAAAAATACGTTATTGAAACCCCATTTCCATTTCCATTTCCTTACCAATACCAATGCCAATACCAATACCAATACCAATCAAGAGTAATCCACTTAAGAATAATCAATTATGTTTTTTGTTAAATTTAAATTAACTCAAACCTCGATCACAGTTTTATATGTTGGTTTTGCTAACTAAACCATTGTTATTTCATATCAATTAGTGTGCAAATAATATTTCCTTCTACTCAATATAGGAAACAGCTCAATTTGAGCCCCACCTTAATAAGCTAATCTGCCCCTATAAAAATGATGAGTGAGGTGGAAAAATGCTGTATTTCGAGTTTATATTTTTGCTATTTGTACTGTATGTGGGCTCCCGGTTTGGTGGAATTGGGTTAGGTGTTGTATCAGGCATTGGTTTAGTTATTGAGGTTTTTGTTTTCAAAATGCCTCCGACCTCCCCTCCTGTAACTGTCATGTTAATCATATTAGCCGTTGTTACCTGTGCCTCGATTCTAGAAGCCGCCGGTGGATTAAAATATATGCTACAAATTGCTGAGCGTATTTTAAGAAACAATCCGAAACGAGTCACTCTTATCGCGCCTTTTGTGACTTATGCGATGACATTTTTATTGGGTACTGGACACGCGGTTTATTCAATCATGCCAATCATTGGTGACGTTGCACTGAAAAATGGTATTCGCCCTGAACGCCCCATGGCAGCTGCTTCCGTCGCCTCGCAAATTGGTATTACAGCTTCCCCATTATCTGCCGCGGTGGTGTATTATTTGGCGCAATTAGTGGATATTGACTCTTCCATTACTTTATTGTCAATTTTGATGGTCACCGTGCCTTCTACTTTATTCGGTACTTTGATGCTGGCACTTTATAGTTTACGTCGAGGCAAAGAATTAGCAGATGATCCAGACTACCAAGCACGTTTAAAAGATCCCGTTTGGCGTGAAAAAATAGAGAATACGACTTCAACCTCTTTAGATGAAATGCTACCCAGTAAAGCGCGAAATGCGGTACTTATCTTCCTAGGAGCAATTGTTTCTATTGTGCTGATCGCTATGCTGCCGGAAATACGCACCATCACCGAAGGCTCATCTCCAATCAAAATGTCAGTTGTTATCCAAATGATGATGCTCGCTTTTGGTGGTGTGATTCTATTAGCAACTAAAACTGACCCTAGAGATGTTCCTAATGGCGTAGTGTTCAAATCAGGTATGGTTGCCGCCATTGCTATTTTTGGTATTGCGTGGATGTCTGACACTTACTTCCAATACGCGATGCCACAATTTAAAGCTGGGATTGTTGATATGGTGACACTGCATCCTTGGACCTTTGCATTATCTCTATTCATCGTATCAGTGGTGGTTAACTCGCAAGCTGCTACCGCGCGAATGATGCTGCCTGTTGGTTTAGCGCTGGGTTTAGAGCCTGCCTTAGTAATTGGTTTGATGCCTGCTGTGTATGGTTACTTCTTTATTCCAAATTATCCTTCAGATATTGCAACGGTCAACTTTGATAGTTCAGGCACCACTAAAATAGGCAAATATTACTTTAACCATTCATTTATGTCAGTGGGCTTGATAGGCGTGATTTCAGCTTGTCTTGTTGGTTATGTGTTAGGACAAATAGTGATTGGTTAATACAGAAAATAATGACTTAGATCACAACGGGCAATCTTCTTTAAGGCAAGATACGCCCGTAAATCGTTATTCTAGAGCTCAATAAATAAAGTCATTGCAATTAACTAGACGATCGGTCTATTATATCAATATGACATTATTAAGTACAAAACCACGACGTGGTAGACCCCCAAAAGTATCGCGAGAAAATCATGATACAAAAGCGGAATTAATCCGCAGCGGACTTGAGCAGCTAACAGAGAGTGGATTCGCAGCTTCTGGCATTGACCCTATTTTAAAGAGAGTCGGTGTACCAAAGGGCTCTTTTTATCACTACTTTGCTAGTAAAGAAGTATTTGGATTAGCGGTAATCGAAAGCTATGCAAATTATTTTGCAAATAAACTAGATACCTATTTATTAGATCAGACTTATTCACCATTAGTGCGCATAAGTCATTTTGTTGAGAATGCAAAATCAGGGCTTGAACGACATCATTTTACGCGTGGTTGCTTAGTAGGAAACCTTGGACAAGAAGTACATTTATTGCCTGAAAGTTTTAGACCTATTTTGATAGATATTTTTCTATCTTGGCAGCAACGTATAAGTGATTGTCTTAAATTGGCACAGGCCAGTGGTGATATATCGAAGTCTGCAGACTGTGAGCAATTAGCTGAATGTTTTTGGGTAGGTTGGGAAGGAGCGGTAAGCCGAACACGTTTAGTGGGAAATGCAACACCACTGGATAACTACTTCCAATATTTTATTGCTAGCTTGCCTCGATAATAACAGGGTGAAGGTAGTAAATTAATAGAAAAAGTAATTGGTATACAAGCACCTGTAAGTAAGCAGTTATCAGTAAACAGCTTTCAATAAATAGTTATAGGTAAGCGCCTATAACTAAAAAATTTAATCATTAATAGACGATCGGTCTAAAGGGGAAGAGATATGTTCAAAGGTATTTTAATTGAAAAAGATGAACAAGGTTACAGAGCAGCAGTTAAAAGTATTGATGAAAGTGTATTGCCTGAGGGTGATGTCACTATCAAGGTTGCATATAGCACTTTAAACTATAAAGACGCTTTAGCAATCACAGGCAAAGGCCCAGTTGTACGTAACTTCCCTATGGTTCCTGGTATCGATTTAGTCGGTACTGTTGAACAAACTGACAGTGATAAATTTAAAATCGGTGATCATGTTTTATTAAACGGTTTTGGTGTTGGTGAAGCACATTGTGGTGGATTGGCTGAAACGGCGCGTTTAAAAAGTGAATGGTTAATTCCTTTACCTTCAGCTTTCTCTGCTCGCCAAGCAATGTCAATAGGTACAGCAGGTTATACTGCAATGCTATGTGTAATTGCTTTAGAGAAACACGGTATCACTCCCGATAAAGGAGAGATATTAGTAACAGGCGCCAATGGTGGTGTGGGTAGTTTTGCAATTACCATTTTAGCTAAATTAGGTTACACCGTAGTTGCTTCAACGGGTCGAGTTGATCAAGCAGAATACCTGAAAAAATTAGGCGCAACAGAGGTCATTGACCGTGCCACATTATCAGAGCCAGGTCGCCCATTAGCGAGAGAGCGCTGGGCAGCTGCGATTGACTCTACAGGTAGCCATACTTTAGCAAATATATGCGCTAGCTTAAAATATGGTGGCGTTGTTGCTGCCTGTGGTTTAGCACAGGGCATGGATCTACCAGCAACCGTAATGCCATTTATTTTACGTGGTGTGACTTTGGCAGGTATTGATAGTGTTATGCGTCCAACACAAGACAGAGTAGAAGCATGGGAGCGCCTTGCTACTATTTTAGAAGCCGATGTATTTGATGATATCGCAAAAGAGATCACCCTAGAGGAAGCAATTGATACAGCTGAGCAATTGATTGCAGGCAAAGTACGTGGTCGTGTAGTGGTTAAAGTTGCTGAATAATCAATAAATCTAAATTTAGGCTTAACTTAAGATTTAGATTTTAACTTTGACTTTGACTTGAATAATAAAAGAGCCCGCTTAATAATCTGAACTGACCCCATTAAGCGAGCTCTTTTTATTGAGCTATTTTAAATCATTGTTTTTAAATGGTAACTTTTAAATAGTAGTTCTTAAATAGAACCCCTTAAAAAACCTTTAAAAATAGATACCTACTGTTTGATGATTTTAAAATTATCCCAAGCTTGAGACGTTGGCATCACTTCTAAACTATTAATATTAATATGTGCAGGTTGCTCAGCAATCCAGAATATAATGTTAGCAATATCTTCCGGTTGTATCGCGCTAGCACCTTTATAGATTTGATCGTATTTTTCTTGATCGCCTTTAAAACGCACTAAGCTAAACTCACTCTCGGCTAACCCCGGCTCTAAGCTTGTTACACGCACTCCCGTCCCTGCAAAATCACTACGTAAGTTGCGAGAGAATTGTGCGACAAATGCTTTGCTTGCGCCATAAACATGGCTACCTGGATAAGCCCAATTAGCAGCAATACTAGCTAGATTAATGATGCTTGCAGATGCTTGAGCACGTAAAATAGGTAAAAGGCTGTGTGTGACATTGACTAAACCCGTTACATTAGTATCAATCATTGTATGCCAGTCAGATAAAGCAGCTTTATCAGCAGGCTCTGCACCTAAAGCAAGGCCCGCATTATTCACTAATATCCCAACTTGTTTAAAACGCTCTGGTAATTGCTCAACAAAGCCAATCACCGCTTCACTATCTCGTACATCTAATACCGAATAAAAGACTTCAGTGAATTCAGAGAGTTCTGCACTCAAAGCTTGTAAACGCTCTTCTCTTCGTCCAGTGATAATTAACGGGTAACCATGTTGAGCAAATTTCTTCGCAGTGGCTAATCCAAACCCAGAAGTCGCGCCTGTAATTAAAACTACCGGATGTTGTTGTGCTTGGCTTTGTTCTGTCATTTCACATTCCTTTAAAATACGTAATAAAGTCAATACTGTTTGATACTTCTACGAATACTAATAGAAAACTATTCTCACTTCATGTGTATTTTCATTAATGCTCAGTTTTACTATTTAATTTCTGTTTCAAACAGTATGACGTAGATGACAATAGTAATAGAGCCAGAACTACATTTTTGTAGTATCAACCTCAGAATCAACTTATAGATCAACTTACTAGAGTAACTTATAAATTAATTTTTGTTACTCAATTTAATCGACTTAATCCTAAGAAAACTGAATGCTGGCGCTAACTGAAAATACCAGTGCACATACACTTTAGGGTAAATTTATTAATGCTTTTGATTCGTAAAAATGAAACAAATGCTCATGAGTTTATTGAGCGAAAAAGGAATATTTTTATGACATTAGAAGTGATACAAGCAGATACCCTAGATACAAGAATCCAGCCTGATACAAAAAATCAGCCTAATACACAAAGCAAAGTTAGCCGCCCTCACCCAGCTTTACTCGGTTCATTAACGCCTAATGTATCACCAGAACAGGTGATTAATTTAAGCCAAGCCCAACTTCTCTACCAAAGTCCGTTGAACAAACCATTACCGATAAAAACTTAAGAAGCCGCATGAATTCACCCTTTAATATCAAAAGTGGAAACTTAGAGCTTACTGATCAGTTTCTTATCGAAAGCTGGGAACTTGGCATGGTTGGACTGCGTACCTTAACTCCATTTGGTGTTGGTGATTATTTAAGAGCAAGCTTATACAACGGCGTCACTGAGCAACAAGCCACCAGCTTAGCGGTATTTATGCAACATTTCGATCACGATAATTCATAAAATAAATACCCATTACCAACCTATCTATTTTAATCAGATAGGTTGGTTTTTAGATCTACTCCTTTCACTCCTCACAATCCCTCCCCTAACTATCCACGCAAAATGTTCTACTACAGGCCCCCTGTTAATCACTGCATAATAACTGCACTTACCCTATAGATAATGGATAAATGTAACGACATACTCCGATTGGCAGAGATAGTAATGACTTCATGATTAATGAGTTGTGCATGGTGAAAGGTGAAAGGACTTACAATAGACATCAACAAATGCAGTAATCTACTTTAATTACTTATTCGCTATTACTTATTCGTTATTAAAAGGAGGAAGTTAAATTTAGCACCTTGAAGTATTATGGGCATAAAAAAACCTCTTCCCGAATGATTATCGAAAAGAGGTTTTGATAGCAGTATTTATACTTATCTGAAGCAGTTATGCATCCACTTCTGAAAGCACGCTATCCAATGTTTCAACAATAAAGTCCGCTTCTTGCTGTGTAATGGTTAATACAGGACATAAACACAAGGTATTATTTAAGTGTTTAAAGGAACGATTGGTACGTCCTATAATTAATCCTTTTTGCATACACATCCCAGCAACCTTGATCGCCACCGCTTCTGCAACAGGGGTTTTAGTTTCACGGTTACTGACTAACTCAAGACCTAATAACAACCCTTTACCACGTACATCACCAATAATAGGATGCTTGGTTTTTAACAATTGTAGTTGTGTTAACAAGTAATCGCCCATGACTGCGCTATTGGTGATCAAGTCTTCTCGCTCTAATATTGCCAAATTAGCCAATGCCGCGGCAGGACCAGCGGTACAACCTGCGTATGTACTTACATCTCGAAAGTATGCTTCTCGGTCAGCACCGTCAGCAAGAAACTCTTCAAATAAAGCTTCTGTTGTGACCACACATGAAATAGCGGCATAACTTGATGCGACACCTTTCGCTAGTGTCACAATATCAGGCTTAATACCGTAATGTTGGTAACCAAACCATTTACCGGTTCTACCCATGCCACACACAACTTCATCCATGTGTATTAATACATTATATTTTTTACAAATCTCCATCACGGCTGGCCAATAACCTTCAGGTGGAGTGATCACGCCTCCTCCAGCAGTAATAGTTTCAAAAACAACCGCACCGACTGTTTCAGGACCTTCACGTAGAATCACTTTTTCCAACTCTTTAGCTGCTAGAATTCCGTAATCTTTGACATCGCCAAATTGGCTTCTGTACTCACAACAATGTGGGAATTCAACAAAACCAGGTACAAATGGACCATAATGTAAACGACGCTCTTCTTGGCCCGTTGCACTTAATGTCGCGATGGTTGTGCCATGATAATCACGCTCACGGTATAAAATTTTATTCTTTTTACCACCGTACTTCTGTTGAGAAATTTGGCGTACTATTTTAAAAGCTTTTTCATTAGCTTCTGAACCTGAGCTTGCATAATACACTCGGCTCATGCCAGGCATTTTTTGTAGTAATTTCTCAGCAAACTCTGCACTAGGTTCGTTACCTGCGGTACTTGCAAAAAAGTTAAGCTTTACCATTTGATCGCGAACAGCATCGGCAATTTCGGTACGCCCATAGCCAACATTGACACACCAAACACCACCAGAAGAGGCATCTAAATAACTATTACCCTTAGCATCCCAAATGCGTGAACCTTCTCCTTTCACCATCACCATTGGGTCTTGTTTTTTTAACACGCTGTGCTGGCTTAAATGGTGCCAAACATGGTTACGATCTTTTTCAATTATCTCTGCTGTTTTTGAGTCCATCATGTTATTCCCCTATGCTAAGTAGTCATTTTCGATGACTCAGCCTAACTTATAAATTAACCTTCCGATTAGCGCCAGCCACTTTATTCGATAGAGCCAGATAGAATTTTTAAGGTGTTATTTAAGTGGAACTACAATTGCTTATCTTTGGCTCTATCCGTTACTGGTTATTATTGTGATAGTGTGGCCAATATTAAATAAAACTAAGGAAAATCAGTGGAACAAATTTGGTATGTATTGCCTGTGGTGATGTTCGCGGCTGTGGTGCGAGGATATAGTGGATTTGGTTTTGCTGTGATTGCAGTGGTGGGATTAAACTTCTTTTTTGAGCCACAGCAAAGCATTGCCATTGTTTTATCTTTAGATCTAATTTGCAGTCTAAATTTATGGCGACAAGCCGTTAAACAGGCGAATTTTCCCGCCTTAAAAAGGTTAGTGATAGGGTCTATATTCGGTATTCCTATCGGTTACAGCTTTTTGCTTTTAATTCCTGCAGAAACACTAAAACTCTTAATTTGTTTAGGTGTTTTAACTTTAGCCGCTTTGCTTTTCTCAAGTTACAGACCTTTTAATGCAGAAAAAAACATCACTAAAGTAGGTTTTGGTTTGGCATCAGGGGCCGGTACTGCCAGCGCATCAATCGGTGGGCCAATGATTGTGTATTACATGTTATCAAGTAATTTACCAACGAGTAGCCAACGCGCTACGATGATTTTATTTTTTATTGCCAGTGAAGCATTAACTGTGATCACCCTTATTAGTGGTGGGCTAGTGGATGACACGCTACCCCAGGCATTATTAATACTAACTCTACCAACTTTGTTAGCGGTGTATTATGGGCAATACTTATTTAACAAAAAACCTCCTCAATCATTAAAAAGTTTTGCCTTACCTATCATGGTTGTAGTGGCTTTACTTGGCATAGTAAATTCAGCACATACCTTATTAACATAACCTTCAGAGAACCACTTGGTTCTAGTGAACCTAGTGGCTTTATTTAGCATAAAAAATGCAACCCATCCCTTATTATAATACCCTTCAAATACTCCCTATATAGCTGTTTTAAATACGATTAACCGCGCACCATGCCCTTTTAAATTTATGAATAAGTCAACCATCAGGATCAACTGCCTTCTTTTGCTAATGTGTAGCTTTACTGATGTATAGCGATACAAAACTAACCAGCGCCGTTACCAATCACAAGGTGCATTACTTAGTCGGTAATGGGTATATAAACCACGATACAAAGTCTATATAGGACATAAAGGCGCAGTAGGCTATCAATGTAAGTGGTCGCAATGCTTTGTTAATAAACGCTGTTAAGCCTCATTAGAGGTACTATTATTAGATGCACTTACGACCTGAATCCAAGAAGAACTAAAAGAACCTCAAGCTAAACAATCCCAGCTTAGTATTAACAGATGCTATTAATGCAATATGCAATCTAAAACGAGCGGTATTCGTCATAAGAAATTAACTTTCTTTAGTTGTTAAAAGTCAGCAGGTTAAAACTTAGCAAATTAGTAGGTTAAGAATCATGGGAATGGCTTATTACTGTAAATTACAGGACAGCAGGAAGGCTTTTTTGTTGCAGTAGTCAAAGGCTAAGTAGGTAGGTAAGTAGGTAAGTAGGTAAGTAGTGGAATAATTAAACAGTTAAAAACAATTTGATACTTGTCAATAAGCCCCTGCAAATAGAACTTGTAAATAGCTTTAATGCTTAAAAATAAGCACGACTATTGCAATTTCAGTGCGCTTTTCATTTATATTTACCTAATAAAAAAAGCCCGCTATTAGAACCTAATAGCGGGCAAATAATGTAGATTTATATCTTATTTTTTAATTGTATCCTTTCCAAGGGATTAATTTAGATTCTAAATAGCGCATCAGCAGGTCAAAACAATAGGCGATAATACCAATTACAATAATGCCGGCGATCACCACATCAGTCACTAGGAATTCAGAGGCATTTAATACCATAAAGCCAATACCACGTTCTGCTGCGACCATTTCAGCGGCAACTAAGGTTGTCCAACCAAAACCGATAGCAATACGCATCCCAGTCATAATGTCAGGCATTGCACCTCGAGCGATAACCTGCGTGATCACCTGCCATGGTGTTGCGCCCATTGAGTACGCAACTTGGATTTGCTCAATACGCACCGATGTCACGCCAGAACGAGCACTGAGTACAATAGGTGATAACATGGCTAAGAAAATAAGCGTCACTTTACTTGACTCATCAATACCTAACCAAATAATAATAAGCGGTAAATAAGCTAATGGTGGAAGAGGACGATAGAATTCAATTAAAGGATCAAAAATCCCACGAAAAACACGATTACAACCAATCGTAATACCTAATGGAATACCGATTAAACAAGCTAGTAAAAAGGCACCAAAGATACGTACTAAACTCGCATTCAAATGTTCAACAAGTGTTGCACCGGCAAACCCATCAACCGTGATATCAATTAAACGCTGCACCACATCAACAGGTGAAGGTAAAAAGATTGGCTTAATAAATCCACCTTCCGTAGCAATAGCCCATATAGCAATAAAGAAAATAGTTGAAAAAACACCAATTAAACGACTATCACCAGCACCGGGTGTACCAAAATATTCACCACTTTGTACGGCACTTGGCGCAGTCATTTTTTTAATTTTAAGTTGTATTTTATCTAACAATGAAACCGACGCGGCTGCACTTTCACGTTCTTCTTTAGTGTCTACCATTTGCGGCTCTTTAGCTGCTTTGCTGTTTACTATTTTTTTCTTGGATTCACCGATCGAGCTTGAACCCATTTCTTTAGTCATACTGGTCATAATCGTTCCTTAGGCTACGGCCAATTCATCGCCATGAATAATGGCTAATACTTTTTCACGCATCGCTATAAATTCGGGGCTAGATTTAACTTGTCTTGCATCTCTGCAATCTAAGAATTGTTGATTAAAATTTAACTCGAATTGATGTGTGATACGGCCAGGGCGAGGAGACATCACTACTAATCTAGTTGCTAATAACAAGGCTTCATCAACACTATGCGTAATAAAAAACATCATCTTGTTGGTTTTACGCCACACATCTAGCAATAACTCTTGTAATGACTCGCGAGTCAGTGCATCCAGTGCACCTAAAGGCTCATCGAGTAACAACATTTTAGGGTCATTAGTTAACGCACGAGCAATCCCAACACGTTGCTGCATACCACCTGAAAGTTGATAAACCTTATGCTGATGAAAGTCTTCTAAGCCAACCAGTTTTAGATATTCCGCAGCACGTTCACGACGTAATTTTTTATCCACCCCCTGCAGTTTTAAACCAAACTCAGTATTTTCAATCACATTTAACCAAGGTAATAATGCGTGTTTTTGAAACACTACTCCGCGGTCGGCATCTGGCCCAGTGACTTCATCGCCAATCTCTTTGCCACATAACACCCTTGGATAACCTTTTACTTTACTGTTACCTAAGGTTAGATACCCTTTACTTGGAGAAATAAAACCAGCAATAAGATTTAGCAACGTTGTTTTACCACAACCTGATGCTCCTAAAGCAACCACTAAGTCACCTTGCTCCATGGTCAGATTTACATCTGATAAAGCTGTCACCGACTCGCCACCCTCTGAGCCGGGATAGACAACTGAGACTTCGCAAACTTTCAATGTGTTCATTACAACGCTCCTAAATTAATATTCTTAACGTAATTGATGAGTTATAGTTTTGATGCCGCAATTGCGTATTCAGGATTAACAAAGACACTATAATCAGGCATTAAATCGTTAATTTTATTTTCTTTTTTCAAAAATTCTGACGTTGATTTTAAAGATTTTGCAGCACCACCATCGGCACCACAACCCAACCAATTACATGATAATTGTTGCGTGAAAGTAGGGAATTCATAAAGCCCTAATACACTTGCAACTTGGTTAACATCACTGCCAGATATTTTTGCGATTGATTTTGCAATGGGATGAGACGCATCAAAGGTATCTTTGTTGCTACGGTATTCTTGATCAAGATCACCGGCTATTTTCAATATCTTAGCCATAAAATCCGCATTTTCTTTGCCGAATTCTTTATCAACGATCAAGCCGTCAAAAGTAGGTTTTCCCCATGAACTTAAGGTTTTAGAGGTAATTAATACATCACCATCTTTTTTGATATTGCCTAATACTGGATCCCAGATAAATGCACCGTCAATATCACCTCGTTGCCATGCTGCGTTGATAGTATTAGGTTGCATATTCGTTAATTTAACGTCTTTATCCGATAAACCAAATTGCTCCAATGCAAACAGAGCATGGAAATGGGTTGTTGATACAAAAGGAACCGCAATACGCTTACCTTTAAGATCTGATGGTGCAGTAATACCACTTCCCTTACGTACCACTAACGCCTCAGCATCGGCGATATTTTCTAAAATCCAAACTAATTCAACTTCGATACCACGACTCACCGCCGCAGCAATTGGGCTAGAACCTGCAGAAGCAAGGTCAATTGAACCTGATGCCATCGCAGTGATTACTTTTGCACCAGAGTCAAAACGTTTCCATTTCACCTCATAACCCGTTTCTTTTTCAATTAACTTTTCATTAATCGCATGCTTCCAAGGGTTATTCATGCCCATATACCCGATAGTGACATCCTTTGCGCTTACCGTAGATGCAAATAATAGCGCTGCCATGGCTGTCATTAACTTGGTTGGTTTAGATTTTTTCATCTTAAAATTCCTTATTTATCTGATGCTCTGGATGTGACGTAACTTTCGTTATTTAAACTACGCGGTGAAAAAAATAAGATACAGAGCCAGTTTTTTAAATTCATGGTCCACGATTAATCACTTAATTTTATAAGCCCATTTTCATAACTACCACTTTCACAACCTGTAATTAGCCACAACAAGAGTAAGGTTAAAACACAGGTTGGCTCAAAAATTGCGTTAACAATGCATTAACAAACCGAAATACTGTTAAGCACATGAAAACTTATAAACAAAATTCGCTCCAACTTTTAACGCAGGTACCCTATGGTTGATTTTTTAATGAATATTGAGCTGCATCAAAACAGCACTTATCAACAACAGATCCGTGAAAAATTAGTCGAGCTAATCGAGCAAGATGCCTTTGGTGACAAGGCCTTACCCTCAGGTAGGAAGATGGCACAACTATTGAAAGTATCCAGAAATACGGTCGTACTTGTGTATGAAAGTTTAGTCGATGAAGGTTTTCTAATTGCGCGTAAACGTAGTGGATTTTTTGTACACCCTGACTTACTTATGGTGCAACGCCTCCCCAATTCGGTGCAAAAAAACCATTTAGCAGAGACACCAAACCTCAATCAACCGAATTGGTCTAAACGCTTGCAAAAACACCCTAGCCAGTTATCGACCCTCAATAAAGATGAAAACTGGAGCAAGTATCCTTACCCTTTTATTTATGGCCATATTGACGTCAGTGAGTTTCCGCTTTATCAATGGCGAGAATGTTCACGAATAGCAGAAAGCAAAGGCAAATTACATGAATGGGTTGAAGGTTATATCGACATGGATGATCCACAGTTGGTATCGCAAATTCGCCAACAAATTCTATCAAAACGGGGCATTAGCGCAGATCCCGATGAAATATTAATTACCCTTGGCACACAAAATTCTCTGTTTTTATTAACTAGCTTATTAGCAGACAAGTCAGTGACTTTCGGCGTAGAAAATCCCGGATATGCAAATTTACGGCATGTCATTTCACTATGTGATAGCCCAATGAAGGCATTAGAAGTTGACCATCAGGGATTAAAAGTAGGCGAACAACTTAATGATTGTGATTATGTCTGTGTGACACCGAGTCACCAATACCCAACGACTGTCACCATGAGTATAGAGCGTCGTAAAGCTTTGCTTGAGCAAGCTTCAAAGGATGACTTTATTGTTATTGAAGATGATTATGAAAGTGAAGTTAACTTTATTGAAAAACCGCTTCCCGCTTTAAAAAGCTATGACCAAGATGGTCGAGTTATTTACACCGGCAGTTTATCCAAGTCGCTAACACCAGGTATACGTATTGGTTATATGGTGGCGGATAGATCATTGATCACCGAGTTACGTACATTACGCACTTTGCATTATCGCCACCCACCGTCTAACAACCAACGTATTACTGCTCTATTTATTAGCCAAGGTTATTACGATAGCCATGTACGCCGTATGCGCCGTACCTATGAAAAAAAATGGTTACAGATGCAACAAGGTATTGAACAGTATTTATTGAATTGTGAAATCCACTCTACACCCGGTAGCTTCTGTTTCTGGATAGGATTGCCTAAAACTATCACTAGCCATAAATTACGTGAAGTAGCTGCACAACAAGGTATTTTAATTGAATCAGGCGATACTTTATTTATGCAACAAGACGCCCCAAAAAACTATATAAGGTTAGGTTTTTCTGCCATCAATATTGATAAAATTTTACAGGGATTAGCCATACTAGGCGGCCTGATCGCACAATTAGAACGAAAGGCACTTAACGATAAAACCGCTTGAGTCGTTCTCCCTAATAACAATAAACGCTAATAGCTATTATAGCCGTTGCAATTATTGCTTAAATTTAAGATAACAACTTATTGAAAGTAGCTATGAAAGCAAATGTGAAAGCAAATACTTAAAAAAGAGGCAAAGTTTAAATCGCTCATAGTCACTGATAGAAAAGCTTAAACGAACCTCAATAATTGTAGCAGATCTTAAATAGCGCCCTCTTGTATACTTTACTTATCGTGCTAACCAACCACCATCTACGGCAATTGTATAACCATGGATATAGTTTGCGGCCTCGGAAGCTAAAAACACGCAAGGCCCTGCAATATCTTCAGGTGTGCCCCAACGCTCAGCAGGAATACGCTCAAGGATCGCAGTATTCCGTGCTTCATCGGCTCTCAATGCCGTCGTATTATTTGTTGCCATATATCCAGGCGCGATAGCATTAACATTAATTGAAAATTTGGCCCACTCATTCGCCATGGCTTTAGTGATACCCATTAATGCACTCTTTGATGCAGTATAAGAAGGGACACGTATACCACCTTGGAAAGAAAGCATCGAAGCAATATTAATGATTTTTCCTCCCTGCTTCTGTGCAATAAACTGCTTGGCAACGGCTTGAGACATAAAAAAAGCAGTCTTAGTATTAACATTCATTACGTCATCCCAGTTTTCTTCTGAGAAATCGAGCGCATCTTCACGGCGAATAATACCGGCGTTATTCACCAAAATATCAATTTTATTAAAGCGCTGTAGTGTTTCTTTAATGATATCCGCAATACCATCTTGTTTAATTAGGTCAGCACGCAGGTCAAGAAACTCATAACCGGCAGCTTCCATTTTTTCCATAGTCTGTACTGGAGCAGAACGATTCACGCCAACCACTTTACAACCAGCTTGTGCCAACCCTAGTGCAATAGCCTGCCCTAAGCCAGTATTACAACCAGTCACAATTGCCACTTTATTTTGTAAACTAAATGATTCCAAAATCATAATATCTTCCTTAATTACTTTCACCTGAACAAAGAAATAACCCTAAACAGCATGCTTCAATATACACAAAAAAACCACAACCAACAAATATTATTGAAACGATGTTTTATAATTAACATAAAATAATAAGTGTCTTACTTTCTGATAGAAAATATTACTGTTTTTAAATTTTTAAAAAGGACTTTTAAAAATACTGCACTACGCTATCCCACACTATATAATGTATAAAATAGTGCTTAATAAGGATAAACAATGGATAAACCAACTCAGCCTGAATCAGTCTCATCCGTATTAAAGGTATTTAGTATTTTACAAGCCCTGGGTGAACAAAAAAATATCGGTGTATCCGAGCTATCACAACGCTTAATGATGTCTAAAGCAACAACTTACCGATTTTTGCAAACTATGAAAACACTCGGTTATGTAACGCAAGAAGAGGAAGCGGATCGATACGCTTTAACCCTAAAACTGTTTGAATTAGGCGCGAAGTCGCTAGAGTACGTAGATTTAATTGGCTTAGCTGATAAAGAGATGCGATTCATTTCAGAGCAAACTAATGAAGCATTACACTTAGGTGCATTAGATGATGATTCAATTATTTATATTCATAAAATTGATTCTAATTACAGCTTAAGAATGCAATCAAGGATCGGTCGCCGTAACCCTCTTTATAGTACCGCTATTGGGAAAGTGTTATTAGCTGAACGTGAACAGGATTTTATTCGTGATACATTATCTCGCGTTACATTTGTTAAGCACACAGAGAAAACATTAGAGAACACGGATCAACTCATTGCAGAATTAACCTTGGTTAAAGAACAACACTATGCACAAGATAACCAAGAGCAAGAACCAGGATTAAGATGTATTGCCACACCAATATATGACCGATTTGGCACAGTGATAGCTGGTATTTCAATTTCACTACCTACAATACGTTTTGATGAAGATCGCCTCAGCTATTATGTTGGCTTATTACATCAAGCAGGTAAAAATGTGTCATCTCAATTAGGTTTTAAAGATTACCCAAGCCTATGAAAAAACGATTAAAAGCGGTATTGACGTCAGCCTTCATCTATCCAGGATTAGGGCATTTTTTGTTTAAGTACTACATAACGGGTGCAATTATTATGGCGGGGTTTTCTGTACCGTTATGGTTATTGATTAAAGAAATGTTTACTAAAACAGAGCAAGTAATAATAAACATTCAACGAGGAGAGATCCCCTTAACTATCGACGCGATCAGCGATGCTATTTTAATGAGCTCCGGTGCAAGTATGCAAACTCTTAATATGTACTCTTATGCGCTACTCGCTTTTTGGATTATCGGTATAGTGGATCTATATAGAGTATCTTCAAAGAAGTAGCCATTAAGACGATTAGCTACTTCTTAACCAATAAAATATCGCAAGGCAACTTGGTTAATAGCGCGGTTGTGGTGCTGCCGATCCAGAGTTGCTCTAGTTTATTTCTGGTCACCATCCCCATTACTAAGATATTACTATTATTTTTGGTGATATATGCACTTAGTGCGACCTCTGGCACGCCCTCCAATAAAATGCATTTACCAGAAGAGACGCGATATTTCTTAGCAAAGTCTGCTAACCCATCTCGATGCATCGCTAATATTTTATGCTTGTATTTCACTAATACTGAGGTCACATAATAACAATGCGCAACAACCCAGCCTGCTTTTAATAGGCGCGACCAACTTTCAGTTAATGCAATAATATTTTCGTCGATAGTACCTGACCTAGCATGCTCATGTAATGGATCAACAGCAGCCACCAATTTAATAGGATCATTCCAGGCTTTATGGTTGAGCAATAGCACAGGACAACCGATATCCGTTAACTTTTGAAAGATTGAATGTCGTTTCTCAACCACATTATCTTCAATCACAACGAGGCTATTTGCATTCTGTTTAATGTCAGTATTAAGGACTTTAAGATAATCGGCAGATTGATTAATCACTATCTCTACCTTAATCGCATTCATGTCAAAAAATTTAATTAATTTTGCTTTTTTTAACTCTATTTTTGCCATTAATTCATCGAGTAAAGTATCTTTTTCAGTGAATAGATGCCAATAACCACGCCCCTTTAATTGTGTACTTGCATCGATGATTATTTTCAGCGTTGTTTGATGCGGCGGAATAAGATGAACCAGTTTATCTAATGAAGTCGTTTGGTAATAAAAGCGACTATCAATAAACCAAATAAATTGTTCTGTAATCATATATAAATTCACATTAATAGAGAGTTGATCGAGTATATACCTGTTATCAATCAAGATGCAAAAGCCAACAAGTCGTGAGTTAAACAGGTTCTAAATCAAGATGACTTGAGTATTACCATTGCACATTAATAGAATACAAAACTATACAATAAAGGTTAAAACAATATCGCCAAAGCCCCAGGTCAATGTGCCTAAAATAAGTAAAATACCTTCACTTATCCCCGCATTAAATTTAATTGAATGCATCGACTCTTTGATTAGTATGAGATATTTTTCTTCTATATCATCTAGCTCTTCTTGCACATAGTCTGGCGTTGCATTTAATAATCTTAATTTACGTTTTTTTTGTAATATTTCGACGCGTTTTCGTATTGATAGCCGGCTCATTAAGACCCTTTCTTCGATAATGCCAGAAAAACCAGAAATAATACCTAATACCACTACCACACTACCTGACCGAGAAAACCACTCAGTATCAAGTAACTGGATCAAGGAAAAGTAATACCCTAAACCCAGTATGAGTGCAGTTAGAACAAATAAAACAACGTGATGACGTATTGAAATGGGTAATGTCGTCAACAAACCTAGAGCCACCGTTTTTTCTTAAATAAAATAACTAAACTTAATGAAATAAAGCCCATAAAGCTGAGCAAATAATAATAACCGTGGGTTACTTTTAACTCAGGAATATATTCAAAATTCATACCATATAATCCCGCTAAAAAACCTAACGGAATAAAGATAGCGGTGATCACCGTTAATACTCGCATGGTGGCATTTAGCTGGTGAGATGTAACGGATAAATAACCATTGATCAGATCGCTACAAATATCATAATGCATTTGCGACAAACTCAATAAGCGCTCAATACGCTCGTGAACATCGGTTACCGTATGTAGTTCAGCTTGGTTGATGATAGGCGTTTCATCCGTCACTAATATTTTCAGCTCACTACCGATATTGCTATGATAATTAAACGTGCGTTTAAGCTTAGTCAAACGAGAACGATACAGAGTAATTTCCTGCATCATTTTATCATCGCCTCCCATCTGAAACTTATCTTCTAAGGACTCTAGTTTTTCTTCAAATTCAAATAGTTTTTGAAGGTAGATACCACAACTATAATGAAAGATCCTGAGCGCTAAAGTGATCGGGCTTTTTGATAGATACTTTTCCCCTTCAACACTGAATAGTTTATCAATAGAGATAGATTTTTTAGCATGCGAAGTGATCACAATATTAGTGCCTACAAACATACCAATTTGTAAGTGCTCAAAGACTAAATCATCACCGGGATGAAAAATACCGCGATAAAGCATAAATATATATTCATCAAACAATTCAATTTTTGGTGGATGGCGATCACGTTGTACGTCTTTAATCGCTAAAGAATGGCACCCTAATTGTTTCATGAATAAGCGCTCTTTCTCTTGATCATGGGAATCAAAATCTATCCATAAAGAATCATTTTGATTCTGCTTCCAAATCTCAACTAAGGACTCATCGCCATAAATGAATGACTTATCTTCTTTTAACAACATACATCTGATCATAATTATTCTCTTTTTATGACTTAAACGATTTTTAATCTTGTTTATAACTATCTATACCCATGCCACCTCAAGATGCTTTGTCAGGCGAAACCTCGGATAGCAGAGCAAGGCGCAACATGAGGCCTTTCGAGAGATTAACTTCGTTAATCCTCTATCGGCAGGTGTAAATGCAAGCATTTAGCACCTTCAATGGTTATTCCCTTTTTGATTGTTGCAACGCAGGGCTGATGTAAGAGGTTGCGCCCCGTAGGGCAAGGCAACTTGTACCCATCTGCGTTGTTATAAAATCTCTATGTAGAATAACTATACTTCAATTTTATGCCTAGCATCTCGGTACAATTTGCCTTGCTGACTTTGCATCTTGAGGTAGCATGGGTATATGTATAGTGAGCTAGGTTGCGCTTCGTGTCATCTTTTTATTGTTTATCAATAATAAATTCCTTTGTTTAGGTAAAGGTTATAAACTTTATTTTAACTTTTATAAATTTATTCGGTGGAGTATGTCCTTAGAAATTATCACCTGGGTTGCCATTGCATTATGCATCTCGCAATCAGCTATTTTTTCAGGGTTGAATATTGCCTTATTTTCATTAAGCCGATTACAGCTCGAAGTTGAATCAACAAAAGGCAATAAAGAAGCTAAAAAAGTATTAGGGTTACGTAATGACTCGAACTTTTTATTAACCACGATCCTGTGGGGTAATGTTGGAATCAATGTATTATTAACCTTATTATCTGATTCTGCCTTAGCAGGAATAAGTGCTTTTCTATTTTCAACGATCGCTATCACCATCATTGGTGAGATCACGCCACAAGCTTATTTCTCAAGAAATGCTCTGAAAATGGGCGCTTTATTAGCGCCGGTGATCAAGTTTTATCAGATTTTATTTTACCCCGTCGCTAAACCTACTGCGTTAATTTTAGACGCTTGGTTGGGTAAAGAAGGTATCACCTATTTAGCTGAGAGTGAGTTAAGTAGCATTATCCGTAAACATATTGAAGCAGAAGAAACAGATATTAACCATGTAGAAGGTATCGGTGCATTAAACTTTTTTAAATTGGATAAGATTTCAGTCATCGAAGAAGGAGAAGTAATCGATCCTGACTCTATTATTGCCTTGCCAACCAAGTTAGATTTACCGATTATTCCAGAGATTACGTCCGCACCGAATAATGAATTTTTAAGATTAATGAATAAATCAGGCCATCGTTGGGTAGTATTAACTAACCCACAAGGAGATCCTCTTGTTGTGGTCGATTCAGATAGCTTCTTACGTGATGTATTTTTTGAAACAGAAAATTTTGACCCGTATAAACATTGTCATCGTCCAACCATCATTAACGATGAATCAACCATGTTAAACGATGCCATTATTAAAATGAAAATGATTGAGCCCGTGGATAAGTCTTTTGATGGCGCAATCGAACGAGATGTATTACTTATTTGGGGAGAGAACAAGCGCATTATTACTGGCGCAGATATATTTGGCTTGTTGTTAAAAGGCATACAACCACCAGAACTGCAAATTAAAACATCGACTTCGGTCAAAAGTTAAATTAACACTAAAGCCAAGTTCGTATTAATGCGACTCTACCGATAACAATCATTTGCCGGCTGAAAAACGATAAAGCTTACGAAACTATACCCGCGTTTGAAACTACACCGGCGTTTAAAGGCGACTAAAGGAACTTTTATGAACTTAACACAAATCAACGACATCTTATCGTATAAGATCCTAACCGTAGCCGATCACGCTATTACCCTAGGCAGTATTTTGTTGATACCTTCTGTATTAATTATGGGGATAATATTAACACGCTGGATAGCAAAATTGATCACTAAACGTTTAGTCTCAAAGAAAACGGATCCTAATATTATCCATTTGCTGCTACGTATGTTCTACGTGATTGCAATGGCAATCTTACTAATAACAACACTAGATTTAATTAACGTGCCAATCACCGCATTTGCTTTTTTATCCGGTGCCATTGCAATTGGCTTTGGTTTTGGTGCACAAAACATTATTAATAACTTCATTAGTGGCTGGATATTAATGTGGGAACGCCCGATACGTATTGGTGATTTTTTAGAAGTTGAAGATGCGAAAGGAGTCGTTGAAGAAATCAACACTCGCTCTACACGAATACGTCGAGTAGATGGTGTACACCTGCTTATTCCAAATAGTAAATTATTGGAAAATACCGTTGTTAACTGGACCTTAATTGACACCTTGGTTAGAACATCCGTTACAGTAGGCGTCGCTTATGGGTCACCAGCGAGAAAAGTAGCGGATCTGATCATGCAAGCCACTAAGGAACAACAAAAAATCGTGATGTCACCAGCACCTGTTGTTACCTTTGAAGACTTCGGTGATAACGCACTCATGTTTGAAGCTACCTTTTGGTTAGATTCAACAACAGAAGGCGGTTTAAGGGTGATGCGCAGTAATATTCGATTTCGTTTAGAAGAGCTCTTTGAAGAACATAATATCGTTGTTGCTTATCCACAAAGAGACCTGCATATCGACGGCTCATTAACTCTTAATAGAGAGAGAGTTTCCATTAAAAAATAATACGTACTGTTTACATTTTTTAATCATGTTCGGGCCATTAATCGCATCATTGTGATTAATGGACGACACCCAGCAATAAATACCACCCAAATAGCGATGACAAATAGCGATGCATTAAACGTTTAACCACCACTAACGAGTAAGTAGTGGTAGTAATAAAATAGGTTGTTGTTAAACTTCATTAAATAAAAAAATACACCAGATTTAAGCGAGCACCCGTAATTATGTTTGAACAATTCCTTTCAATTGATTTAACAAGTAACGCTTTTTTTCAAGCACTAATCAACAGCAATAGTGTATTAACTATCCTGCTCATTTTAGTATTAATGGGCAGTAAAATTTATATATTGAAATTGCTGCAGCAAAAAGGAAAATCTAATAAGCGCTTAAAAATGAATATTGTAAATAATGCAATTACGATACTTATTTTTATTGGCATCTTTAACATTTGGGCCGCCGAATTTCATGAATTTGCTATTTCAATTGCCGCCTTTGTGGTTGCTATTGTGATTGCGACGAGGGAGTTTATTCAATGCTTTATTGGCTTTTTATATATTGTATCAAGCCGACCTTTTCGTATCGGAGACTGGATACAAGTAGGCGATAGTTATGGTGAAGTGCATTCCATTGACTGGGCTAAATTAACCTTATTAGAGGTCAACATTGATGCCTATGAGTACACAGGGAAAACCTTGTATGTACCTAATAGCAAATTAATTACCTCATCCATTAAAAACTTAAACTTTCTAAAACGATATGCCATGCACCATTTTACAATCACACGCGATGGCAGTGTTAATCCCTTTGTTTTTTTAGAAGAACTATATGACAAAGCACATAGTTACTGCGCAGATTTTAACGATGTAGCAATACGTTACAACCAACTAATTGAAAATCGTTTAGATGTTCACATCGCTGGCCCTGAGCCACATATTCAAGTGGCCACTTCAGATATTGGAGATACACAATTATTATTTACTATTTTCTGCCCCACTGACCGTGCGCTAGAAATTGAACAGAGCTTGACCGCAGACTTTATGAAATTGTGGTTTGAGCAACAACAATTAATGCAAAATAATAAATAACTAGGCAAAGTTAAAATCAAATAAACGATTGAATAAAAAGCTAAATAACCCCGTTTTTCTAGCGGCATAAAATTCATAGCACAAATAAAAAAAGGAGGGTTTATGGTAGTAGAACTATTACCCGATTACATTGAAAAAATTAATAATAGCTTTGAATCAGAGCAGGATATTAGCGCATTAGTTGCAGAAATTGAGCAACAGTTATCCGATGAACAAATTGCAATTTTATTAGAGTCATTTCCCGTTAAACTCAGGATCAGCTTATGGAAAACATTAGCTGAAGAAACACAGCAAAATGTGTTTATCGTGATGAAGCATGAATCTAGGGAGTTACTACTTGGTACTCTGGAAGATGAAGACTGCTTTCCTCTTTTAACTAAATTGGACGCGGTAGATCTTTTAGAGTTATCTGAAAGTCTAAATGATCGTTTTGTTGATTATGCTGTCACTAACATGACGGCAAAGCAACGTAGTTTATATAAAAAATCCTGTGATTATTCACTTGATGAAGTAGGTCATTGGCAAAACTTTACTGAAGTTCAAATACCACAACAGTTGAAGCTATCAACGGTAAAAAAAGTATGTAGTAAGAACTTACCTTCTTTTACTGATGTTATTTATATCGTCGATGAGAACGCAGCATTAGTTGGTGAGATTGCATTAAATGCGGTCTTTAAAGCGAATACTGATGAAGAGTTTCACGCTTTAATTAATACCGATGTGGAGTTTGTTAGCAGTAATGATGACATTGCTGATGCATCTGAAATGTTGATTGACTCAGATAAGTCTGCATTACCGGTTATTGATGAGAACCGTTGCTTAACTGGACGTTTAGATTTACCTACTGCGTATCGTTATAAAGAACAAATTATCGAAGCACAATTAATTCAATCTGCCGGTTTAGTGGAAGAGGAAGATTTATTCGGTAATGTTTGGCAAAGCTCAAAAAACCGCGCGGTATGGTTAGGTATTAA
The DNA here is from genome assembly GCF_037546855.1 of Vibrio sp. 1-Bac 57. Lineage (NCBI taxonomy): Bacteria > Pseudomonadati > Pseudomonadota > Gammaproteobacteria > Vibrionales > Vibrionaceae > Vibrio > Vibrio sp. 1-Bac 57. The sequence goes on from NZ_JALAAC010000003.1 coordinate 169,093, forward strand.
CTTAGTAACGGCTTTCTTAGCCTCTTGGTTTATTGGTTTATTTGAAGCCACCATTCAACAAGTAGTTGCTTTGGCGGTATTAATGCCAGTGGTTGCCTCAATGGGTGGGATATCAGGTAGCCAAACGATTACCTTAATCATACGAGGTTTAGCGCTTGGACAAATTAACGATGCCAATAAAAAAGATATCATCACTAAAGAACTTAAAGTGGGAGCTATTAACGGAGTGTTATGGGCGATTGTGATTGGCGCTATCACCTTTGTTTGGTTTGATAACCCACTGCTTTCATTGACTATCTTTATTTCTATCTTAGGTAATATTTTAATCGCCTCTTTATCGGGCGTTTGGGTACCTTGGATATTGAGCAAATTTAATATTGATCCCGCTTTATCAGGCTCAGTGGTATTAACCACTGTGACCGATATTTTTGGATTTATTGTATTCCTAGGACTTGGTAGTTTGTTGCTACTATAGCTGAAGACTAAACATATATCTTCCAGAGGCATTAATTAATGACAGCCGTTAATGCCTCGGGTTCTTTACCTACCTCTTCATCAAAACCTTAACCAAACTCTTTATTACTGGATTATTTATTACCCATCAAACTATTTATAACTAGCCACTGTTGCGGAAACTTTCTCTCGATACTCGCAACACATCAGCACAATAAGTAATCTTAACGTACAGGCTTACTGTCTAATATTAGGGAATAATTTTAAGGCTTGTTCAATTGTTTCTCTTTTTTGATTATTAGCTAAATAATTAGCATAAATATCACGGCTGAATACAGGTGCGTTTTCTACTAAAAAGAGTTGGTTATCAGATAAATACTTAAACGTTATTTGACGCGGTAAGTAAGCAGCTCCACCAACTTCTAAAATAAAATTCAATGCGATCTTAGGTTGGCTCATAAAGTGCTTTGCTTCTGGAGCGTCTTGAAACTCACGTAAGTATTGGGCCGTAATAGACTCACCATAATCCACCATAATAAAATCATTCAATGGCGTTGCATTACGCGCATGCTCAGGGTCTGTCGTTACTAAATGTAAGGGGACAGTCGCCACTTTTTCGGAGATAATTTCACCTACAAAAGTAGGCTCAAACAGGAAACCGATATCGATAATACGATTTAATAAACTTTTGCGTAATTCCGGTGCGCTATAGGTGCTGGTTAACAAGCTAACATCTTCAATATTAAGATGGATTTTTTGCAGCCAATTTTGCAAAACTATATCCCATATTGTACTTTTTGCGCCGACCACTAACTGCATTGAGTGTTGTGCGGTGATCCCTACATCTTGCTTGGTCTTTTGCCACATAAAAATTAGCTCGTTGGCATGTTTGATTAAACGATGCCCCTCCGGTGTTAATTTTAAATGCTTTTTACTGCGGTCAAAGAGTAAAACACCCAAGTCATCTTCCAATAACTTAATGCGCGCACTCACTGCAGATTGAGTAATAAACAAGTTTTCTGATGCAATACGAAAATGTAAAGAGCGACTCACTTCTAGAAATGTTTTTAATAACTCTATTTTCATACACTTACCCACTAATCAAAAATTTTAATCAAAGACCCGAAAACAATTAATTTTATTATATAGCGTTTTGTTTATACACTCTACGAACTTAATCTGAGTTCGAATTTAAAGTCACTTTTTAACAGTGAGTGTGTTGGTTTGCATGTGTAGCCCAACCTTATTTAAACAATGCTAAGACTCAGTATCAACATGCTAACCATTTAACGTACTAATGGAATTAAATACAGGAATAACACTTATGAAAATTGCAATTTTATCTAGAAACCCAAAATTATACTCTACTCGTCGCTTAAAAGAAGCTGGCGAAGCGCAAGGCCATGAAGTGGATATTATCGATACATTACATTGTTATATGGATATCACCAGTAGCCGCCCTACTGTTCGTTATCACGGTAAAGAACTACCACATTACGATGCGATTATTCCGCGTATTGGTGCATCTGTTACATTTTACGGTACTGCTGTTGCACGCCAATTTGAAATGATGGGCACTTATAATGTCAATGAATCTGTAGCAATAAGCCGCTCACGTGACAAATTGCGTTCAATGCAATTATTGTCTAGAAAAGGCATCGGTATGCCACGTACTGGGTTTGCTAATAAACCAGATAACATTAAAGATTTAATCAAGAATGTTGGTGGTGCACCTGTAGTAATTAAGCTACTTGAAGGTACACAGGGGATCGGTGTGGTATTGGCTGATACAGCTAAAGCAGCTGAAAGTATCATCGAAGCATTCATGGGCCTTCAAGCGAATATTTTAGTACAAGAGTTCATCAAAGAAGCTGGTGGTGCTGATATTCGTTGTTTAGTGATTGGCGGAAAAGTTGTTGCGGCAATGAAACGTCAAGGTGCAGAGGGCGAGTTCCGCTCTAACTTACACCGAGGTGGTTCTGCTGTGGTAGTTAAACTAACCAAAGAAGAACGTGAGACAGCGATTAATGCGGCAAAAATTATGGGGTTAAATTTCTGTGGTGTTGACTTATTACGCGCAGAAAGTGGCCCAATGGTAATGGAAGTAAACTCATCACCAGGTTTAGAAGGTATCGAGAAAGCGACTGGGAAAAACATTGCAGGGATGGTCTTTGACTTTATTGAAAAGAAACCGAAAGCTGTGACCAATAAAACTCGTGGTAAAGGATAGAGCATGAAAAAATTACGCATAGGTGACTTTGATATTTTACCTGGTACACAGTGTAAAATTGAACTGCCGGTAGCAAAGTTGTATACCGATGCCGATGTTTCATTACCCGTACAAATTATTCGTGGCGCAAAAGATGGCCCAACTATTTTTATTAGTGCTGCTGTACATGGCGATGAGTTAAATGGTATTGAAATTATTAGGCGTTTAATCAACAAACCTAATTTTAAAATTATTCGCGGTACCGTGATCGCGGTACCTATGGTTAATGTTTATGGCGTAGTAAATCAAAGTCGCTATATGCCCGATAGACGTGATTTAAATCGTTGCTTCCCAGGATCTCCAAAGGGATCCTTAGCGGCGCGTGTTGCACATATATTCTTAACACAGATTGTAAAACACTGTGACTATGGCATTGATTTGCATACGGGAGCGATTCATCGCTCCAACTTACCGCAAATCCGTGGTGATATGACCGACCCAGAAACCAAAGAATTAGCACAAGTTTTTGCAGTGCCAGTTATTTTACACTCTAATGTGCTAGATGGTTCTTTACGTGAGTCTGCCGTCGAAAATGGCACCAAAGTACTATTATATGAAGCAGGTGAAGCATTGCGCTTTGACGATTTCTCTATTCATGCGGGTATCAAAGGAATAGAAAATGTATTACGCCATCTTAAGATGATGCGTAAAACAACCTCTAAACGTAAATTAAATGAACCCTATATTGCTAATAGCAGTGGTTGGTTACGTGCTAACGCTAGTGGAGTTGTAAAGCACTTAGTAGAACTAGGCGATCGCGTAACTGCAGGTGACAAACTAGCTGAAATTGGTAGCCCTTACGGTGAAATCTTAGGTGTTGTTAAAGCCACTCGCTCTGGTATTTTGATCGGCCAACAAAATATACCTTTGGTACAAGAAGGTGAAGCAATGTTCCACATTGCGTATTTTAAAGAAGATGATGAAGCGGTGCAGGAACACATTGAATCAGTACAAGATTTTCTGCGTCCTGAAGATGATATGAATACACATAGTGCATTAAGAGCGGAATAAGAGGTCAATAACATGGTATCAAAAGAGAAAACAATTATTGGTCGCTTAGAGTCAATTGCATTACCTGACTTAGGTATTGATGATATGCAGGTAAGGGTCGATACTGGCGCTAAAACATCGTCACTGCATGTAGATAATATTGTTAAATATATGCAAAACGGTAAACCTTGGGTGAAGTTTGATATTCACCCAGATATTCATAACGTAGAAAAATTAATTTCATGTAAAGCTGTGATCAGTGATATTCGTAAAATAAAATCATCAAATGGCACTGCAGAACAACGTTATGTTATCGAGACACCGATGACATTAGGCAAAGAAACTTGGCCAATAGAAATTTCGTTAACGGATCGTACTGATATGAATTATCTAATGCTTTTTGGCCGTGAAGCAATTGGTAAACGTTTATTAGTTGACCCTTCTAAGGTTTTTTTAGCAACACCCAAAAGCTGATTTCAATATTAAATTAAGTAGGTTTTGTGTGAATATTTGATACAAAGCCTGCTTCCCCCCTAGCCTTTCACTGAAAATGCAAAACTGCTCCTATCAAACGTGCCTAATTACGGATAATCTTTAACCTCGGGACAATAGAAACATCACCTCCATCTCAACCAGTAGTTAAACTTTCAGCTCATCCCGCAGCTAGCTTGATTGGTTATTTTAAATACAGTTAAAGGGATATTTATGATAGAGCAACGCTTACATATAATTATTATCTGCGAAGATGAGTATTTTTTTAATTGGATTGCATCGACAATTAAAGTCTCAGATATGATGGTCGATGCAATAAAGCGAGTGAGTATAGATAAACTATCCGAAATACGCCTATTACCCAGTTGCGACCAGTTACTCATTATACAAGAGGCACTTTATTTACAAAACGTCAAAAAAATCAGTAGTAATTACGCTTCGATGGGACATGAATTTCCATTATTGTTGGTGACAGATAGTTATGCTGAAAGTTATGCAGATAGCTATGTAAATAACAGCGATAGCAAGGATGCTTTTACAATTATTGATACTATTGTCAAAGAAAACTTATCTATTTACTCGTTACGGCACGCCACTCGCTCTTTATTAAAAGACTACAAATTAACCAAGCGATTACAGAGACTTGCTCATTATGATGCATTGACAGGTGCAGCTAATCGTTATTTATTTGATGACCGCATGAATGAAACGATCAAAAAATCTAAACGCTATAAAGAATCTTTTTCCTTATTATATTTCGATTTAAATAGTTTTAAAAAGGTCAATGACACCTATGGGCATGAAGTCGGAGACTTATTTCTTAAACATTTTGTACAACGTCTCAATCAAGTAAAAAGAGAAACAGATACATTAGCAAGGTTAGGCGGTGATGAGTTCTGTATGCTATTACCTAATACCGACGAACAAAATCTAGCGCAATTTATTACTCGAATCATCGACTCTTTTGCAACGCCTTTTTTAGACTTTAATATTAAATTACCAATAAAATCAGCGATTGGAGGAGTCACCATAAAAGATCAAAATGAAAGCATGCTAAGCCCTCAGGAGATAATAAAAATTGCTGACAAATGTGTTTATGAAGCCAAAAAATCAACTGAAACACACTCAGTTTTAAATGTCATCTAATAGTAACGTCAGTAAATATTGAATCTTTTTCTAATCAAAATTCAAATCATACGCTTACTTTAAAAATGAACGTAAGCCCGTTTATAAACGTCCAGTAAGCAGTGTTGTAGACAATAGCGTAAACACTGCTGTAAACAAAAATGTAGCGCTAGTTTCGTTGATATGAGATCACATCACAGTCGATAATTAAGTTGACTATTTTTTACAATTTTGACGAAATTGCTTGTGACCTTTTTTAGTTTGTGTTTGAATTTTATTTAAAATCGCTTTGATTTCAGTTTCGTCTTTTGTTGCATTTAATGCGTTAAATAAGCTATTTAACTGCTTTATCTCTGTTACGTACTTTTGCTTTTGATTATGTTGTTCAACATTCATGCCTTGCATATTCGACATAACAGACATATCCATCTTGGCATGATCCATCTCTTTCATTTTACTTTTGTCTGAATCAGCATGCTGCATTTTAGTGATCATAACTGGCATATATTGGCTAGCTTTGTCACTTAACATTAATAGCTCATTCAAGTGCTTTTGCATTTTTTTAGCGTCATCAGTTTTAAACCCTTTCACATAAGCCCTCAGTTCACTTTTCATGTACTTCATTGTTTCACCAAGCTCTGTATCTTTGCTTTCACAATGTTCGGCATGTGCAAAGGCTTGGCTCATTGGTAATGTGAGTAATAGTGCTCCAGCCAATACGAATGTTAGTTTTGTTTTTTTGATTATTGTTTTTTTTATTATCTGAATCCAAGTCATTTTTTATAGCCATCGTTGTTATTTATAAAGTTGTTATTTATAAAGAAGGTAACCCCATGCAAGCCAAATGTTTTGGTTTACCTTATTCTCAATTAAAGCAATAAAATAAACAGGCAAACAAAAGACTCACAAAAGGGATAATTTTTATCTCATGACTTTTTTGATGTCACGATAGTTTATTGTTGTGATGATAAGTGTAATTGTTTACGCATACTTACTTTTTTCCATTGGAAATATACAGCAGGTAAAATCAATAGCGTTAAAATAATTGCACTGACCATTCCACCAATCATTGGGGTCGCAATACGTTGCATCACCTCTGATCCTGTGCCGTCGCTAATCATAATCGGCACTAATCCAATAACTACTGTTGCGACAGTCATCATCACAGGGCGTACACGCAATCCAGCCCCTTCCATAACAGCCTCTTTTAAATCATCAAGCGAAAACTGTTCGAGACGCTGAGACTTTTTAGCCGCTAGCGATTGGTTTAAATACAACAACATGATCACACCTATCTCAATCGAAACACCGGCTAATGCAATAAAACCAACACCAACCGCAATCGAGAAGTTAAATCCAAGTATGAACATCAACCAAATACCGCCCATTAACGCAAAAGGTAAGGTAGATAAAATCAGTAATACTTCACCTACACGTCTAAAGGCTAAATAAAGCAAAATAACAATAATCAAAATAGTAATAGGAATAACCTTTGCTAACCGTGCATTGGCTTTTTCCATATATTCATATTGACCAGACCATGCCAATGAATAACCGGCAGGTAAATTAATTTGCTCATTTACAATATCGCGGGCTTCATTAACATAAGATCCTAAATCACGATCTTCAATATCAACAAAGATCCAACCGTTTAAACGTGCATTTTCTGTTTTTATCATCGGTGCACCCGATTCAATATAAACCCTAGCAGCATCGTTTAAGCTAATGGTCATTTTTGATGGAGTAATAATAGGCAATGATTTAAGCGCAGACACGGAATCACGATAATCATTTGGATAGCGTAAATTAACAGGGTAACGCTCTAACCCTTCAATAGTTTCAGTAATATTTTGCCCACCAATCGCAACGGCCACCAACTGTTGAATTTCAGCAATATTAAGTCCATAACGCCCTGCTTTTTCACGGTCAATATCCACTTTCACATAACGTCCGCCACTAACTCGCTCGGCATACACCGAAGCAGTACCAGGCACATCTTTTAAAATCTGTTCGACTTGTTTGCCTATTTTTTCAATCTCAGCTAAATCTCCACCAGCGATTTTGATGCCAATCGGTGTTTTAATGCCCGTTGCTAACATATCGATGCGTGTTTTAATCGGCATCACCCAAGCATTGGTTAAACCGGGGAACTGAATCAAACTATCGAGCTCCTGTTTTAACTTATCTTTCGTCATACCAGCTCGCCATTCATTTTTAGGCTTAAATTGAATCGTCGTTTCAATCATGGTTAACGGAGCAGGATCGGTGGCTGTTTCTGCTCGGCCAATTTTTCCCCATACTGTTTTAACTTCCGGTACGGTTTTAATGAGTTTATTAGTTTGCTGAAGTATTTGACGCGCTTTACCCACTGAAACACCGGGATAAGTGGTTGGCATATACATTAAATCGCCTTCATCTAACGGCGGTATAAATTCACTACCTATTTTATGCACAGGGTAAAAACCTACCGCTAATAAACACAAAGCAAAAATAATCAATAACTTAGGAAAGCGTAAACTAAAGGCTAAAAAGGGTTTATAGATTGCTACCACTAATCGATTTAAAGGGTTTTTATGTTCAGGCAGTACTTTACCGCGAATAAAATAGCCCATTAGTACAGGAATCAAAGTAATCGCTAAACCCGCCGATGCCGCCATCGCATAGGTTTTAGTAAAAGCTAACGGTGAAAACATCTTGCCTGATTGCCCTTCTAAGGCAAAAACCGGTAAGAAACTAAACGTAATAATTAATAATGAAAAGAATAAAGCAGGCCCGACTTCAGTTGCCGCTTTAGCAATAACCTGCCAACGATTGTCATCGGTCAGCTCAGTTTTCTCCATGTGTTTATGCACATTTTCAATCATCACTATCGCACCATCTACCATCGCACCAATCGCAATGGCGATACCGCCTAATGACATGATATTCGCGTTAATGCCTTGCCATGACATGATAATGAACGCGACAAAAATACCCACAGGTAAACTGAGTAACACCACCAGCGATGAACGAAAGTGAAATAAGAAAGCAGCACAGACTAAAACCACCACAATAAACTCTTCAAGCAGTTTATCGTAAAGGTTTTCTACCGCTGAATTTATCAGTTCAGAGCGATCATAAGTTGGAATGATCTCAACACCTTCAGGTAAACCATTTTGTAATTCATTTAATTTATCTTTAACGGCTTCAATCACCCCTTGGGCATTTTCACCAAAGCGCATCACCACTACACCACTGACCACTTCGCCTTCGCCATTAAGCTCAGTAATACCACGGCGCATTTGAGGCCCTAAACGAATTTCAGCAACATCACCCAATAATAAAGGTGTGCCGTTATCATTCACCCGTAAAGGGATAACTTTAAGGTCATCAATAGAGGAAATATAACCAGAAGTACGTACCATGTATTCGGCTTCAGCCATCTCTATCACACTCGCACCAGATTCTTGATTGGCACTTTTTATCGCATTGCTAATAGTGGTTAGCGACAGGTTGTAAGCACGTAACTTATTAGGATCAACACGGACTTGATACTGTTTCACCATGCCGCCGACGGTAGCAACCTCAGATACACCAGCAACTGTTTGTAGTTCAAATTTTAAGAACCAATCTTGTAAACTACGTAGTTCACTTAAATCGTGTTTTCCGGTTTTATCAACTAACGCATAACTAAATATCCAACCAACCCCCGTTGCATCAGGCCCTAACGCTGACCTTGCTTGAGGTGGTAGATTCGGTGCGACTTGTGACAAATATTCAAGTACGCGTGAACGAGCCCAATAGATATCAGTATCGTCATCAAAAATGATATAAACATAGGAATCACCAAAGAATGAATAACCACGTACAGTAACCGCGCCAGGCACACTTAACATGGCAGTGGTTAATGGGTAAGTGACTTGATCTTCAACCACTTGTGGTACTTGGCCTGGATAAGTTGTTTTAATGATCACCTGCACATCTGAGAGATCTGGCAAGGCATCAATCGGTGTTTTTTGTAATGAAAATACACCATAGGCGACAATCACAGCGGTCATCAACAGTACCAAAATACGGTTTTTTATCGACCAATTAATAACGTGAGCAATCATAGAGTCACCACTTGAGAGTTCATTCTTAAAATGCTTGCAGCTAAATCTTTGGTATATATATCATTAACATCTAAAGCACTGACATCTAACCAGTCCAGATTATTTTTACTTGAGCTATCTTTACTTGAACTATTTTGACTCGAGTTCGCTTCCTCATCTGCTTGTTGCTCTTCTAACATACGATCAAAATCAGCATTGATACTCGATTCACTATCCAATAAAAACTGTGCCGACGTCACTATTTTTTGCCCAACTTCAAGACCAGATAATATTTCGATTGTCTGTTGATTCTCAATACCGACTTTAACCAGTACAGACCTAAATTTACCGTCGCCCATCGCTAATACAACACGATTCATATTACCTGCATAAATCACTGCTTCACGTGGTATGTATAAACGCTCTTCATCCATTTTTGGCGCGATAACAACCGATGAAAACATATTGGGTTTAAGCATTTGGTTAGGGTTATCAAACTGTAACCTGATACGAAGTGTGCGGTTACTTTCACTCATTTCAGGATAGATAAATCCAACTTTCCCCTCCCACTTTTTACCTGGGAAATAATCTAATGTCATGCTCGCCATATCGTCTAATTTAATCAAAGAGACTTGCGCAGCAAATACTTCAACATCGACCCAAACGGTATCTAAATTAACGGCAGTAATCACCGTGGTAGATGGCGAAATAAACGCACCTTCATTTACGTTTAAGTCGGTAATAGTGCCTTTCTTAGGGGCATAGATATCAATCCGTTGCGCTACTTTCCTAGATTTAATCAATTGATTAATTTGCCAAGTGTTAATACCCAATACCTTTAAACGCGCTTTTGATGAACCAATTAATGCACTACGATTTAATTTAACAGCATTCAACAACGACTCTTGTGCTTTCACTAGTTCAGGCGAATAAAGTGAATACAGCTTTTGCCCTTTTTCTACTTCAATACCAACCGACTTAACGTATAACTTTTCTATCCATCCCGACACGCGACTATTGATTTGCCATAACGCATCTTGATTAGCTTGTACGCTACCTAAACTTTTAATATTTAAATCAAACTTACCTTTTTTTACCGTGGCAGTACGTACGCCGAGATTGTTTTCAACAGCAGGAGAAATAGTCACAGTCCCCTCTTCGCTATTACCATTAGTGTCTTCATACACAGGTACTAAATCCATGCCCATTGGTGATTGCCCCGGCTTATCTCGACGGTAATTTGCATCCATCGGTGCAACCCAGTATTTGACTTTAGGTTCTGCTTTTTTCCCTATTTTAGGTTCCGCTTTTTGTCCTGTTTTAGGCTCTGCTTTCTTTTTTTCAGCATAAACAGGTACTAAATCCATGCCCATTGGCGATTGGCCTGGTTTATCACGACGGTAATTCGCATCCATAGGTGCAACCCAATATAGAATATCAGGCTGATCATTTGATTTTTTATCGCTCATTCCGAAATGTAATATTCCACTTTGGTTGGTAAAAAAACCAATACCAAACCCTGCTGATAATACGGCGATCAGTAATAATATAGTGCGCATCATTTATTCCTTAAAGTGCCTGAAAATAGCGAATGTTAGAAAGGCTTTTCAGGCCATCAAAATAGAGTTGTTGATATTCAATAGAGAGATTCAATTCATCTATATAAGCCTGAATGACGTCAGTAAAGGGACGAGTATTTGATTGATAACTTTGCACTAAAGCCTGAGCACGTGACTTGGCTTGCTTTAATAAGCTATTTTTATAGCGTAATTGACGTGAAGCAAGCTGCTGATAATTAACAATTTCAGCTTTAAGCTTCGCATTAAGTTGGCGTATTAAAAGGCGATGTTCAGCTTGTTTTTGACCTTTGTTATGTACTGCAGCAATCATTTGCTGATCTTGGCGTTGATCAGTAAAAATCGGCAGATCCATAGAAACAAAACCACTCAGTAAATCTGGTCGAGCGCTGCCATTATCAAACTCAGACAAACGGTGTCCATAACCTAATTCAACTTTAAAGCTGGGTTTATAATTCTGCTTTGCTAAATCAACACCGCTGCCTGCAACTAAAATATTTTGCTTTAAAGCCAAAACCTTAGGGTGTTTAGTTAATAACTGATAATGGTCTATATTGCGTGTTTCACTGGCTTTGATATAAGTTAAGGTATCAGTCCAAGCAGGAGCAGTCGTTGATAATTTTTGATAAGCTAATTGTCCTATCCATTCACTTAATAAACTACGATAAGTAAGTGATTGCTGCGACAATTTAGCGAGTTTTTCATCTAATAACCCAAGTTCAATATTCGCATTAATAAGGTCTTCATTTTCGATAAGGCCTAATGAGTACTGAGACTCCAAATCTTGATAAAGGCTGCTAAATAGCTGTTTATTTTGGCTAACTAATTGAACTGATTTTTCAATAAAGAGGATGTTAAACCATAAGTCACGTACTGTTTTTTTCACTAACAAACGTCGGTCTAACCCTTGAAAAACAACTGTTTCAGACTGCAAATGAAAGCCTTTTTTAGAGATCGCTAATGAATCACCTCGACTAAATTGCTGAGCAATCCCCACGGTTAATTGGGTCATTGCTTCATTATCGAGTGAAAAACTATCCGTTGGTAAATTGGCTACACCGAGCTTTATTGTAGGGTCAGCTAATGTTGCACTGCTATTTCCCTTTGCAATTAATGAAGCTTGTTGAGCTTGATAAACTTGTTGTCCAGGATCATCTTGTAATGCGACCCGTTGTGCTTGTTGTAACGACAACGCAGAAACATGCAATGTAACAACTGTGCTTAACAGCACAGCTAGATTAAAGATTTTCATCTATTTTCCTTTTATCCAGTTAATGGATAACTAATTAATCTTTTAAAATACTGAAATGCGCCATCTCAAAAAATAGAGAGATCACGGCTCAAAAGATTAACTAAATAAAGGAGGACGATAGAGGCTTTTAGGAAGAGAGGACAGAATAGACAGCTTTAACGCAGGATAATTAAGTCGATTATAAGTAAAAGAGAGCAGTGGTGTATTTTCGATAAAATGCGTAATAGAAACAACATTCATCATCTCGCAGTTATCATTGCAATCTTGCATGCTCATATTAGTAGCCATATTCATATTTGAGCAATCTAAATGACTCATCATCATGACTTTGCAATGCATTGTTGTTTGTATCTCATCTTCTACCAACGACACAGAGGCCATCACTTTTTGCATAAAAGTGACTTGGATAGTAATCATTAAAAGTATTGTGATGAGTTTTTTCATTAACTAAACATTAATATTGATGAATAAATGGATAAATGGATAAACATAGTAACCGATTAATTAGAGACTAATAATTAGAGACTAATAACTAGAGATTAATAATTCACAAACTAAGAATAAAGTCTCCCCCTAGGGAAAGGTCAAATAAAAGATAACACACATTGTTAAAAAATTTTAATTTAGAAATAACCTGCTCATTTAATAATCAAAAAGCACTTAGATTAGTATAAACTTAAAGCTCCACTTCATTTGATAAAGGGTTAATAATGAAATTAATACGTATAACGCCATCCCTACTCTACTCACCATTACAGGTACTCTTAATTGCCTCGTGCATTTCTTTTTTCTTTAATAACAGCGCACATTCAGCGTCATTATTTGCTGGCAGTAAGTCAGTATCAATAAAGTTAGGTACGGCTTCTAGCGGTAATCAAAACTATACGGTTGCCGGTGCCTCGTTACAATACTTTGCATTGGATAACCTAGCCATAGGCGGTGGTTATGAGTATTGGTTCTCTGGGTCGCCCACTATTTCAAAAGCATCTTTACATTCCACCTATTATTTTTCATTAGACCAACACATTAAACCTTATTTAGGTGTGTTATATAGCCATTATTTTGTTGAAGATAGCTCTGATATTGATGCTTACGGTTACCGACTTGGTGTTTCTTATATTAAATCACCAATGATATTAAGCGCAGGTATCAAGCAAGAAAAATACATTTCCAACAACCCTGTCTATTTTGATGAAGATCCACAATTAGAGTTTATGGTTGGTTTTTCTTTTTAAGCTAAATAAAACGCTAATTAAGAGTGACACAATATAGATCTAAGCATCAAAAAACAGGCCTGGAATAAGAGAACATTATCATTGAATGCGGCTATTAAGTATTAGCAGTATTCAATGATTTTTTAATTGTGGTCAGGTATAAATTCGAAAAGCTTAATGAATACTTTAACCATACCCGTTACCAATCAAGATGTATTATTCAGCCGCTAACTAGGGCAGCAAGACAAGGCCGAACAGGATGACAATGGCCAGTCCTTATCGAATGCTACAACGCAGTATTGGTGTTCGAGTAGGTGACTCGCTAGGCAAGTCATGAGCCAAGCATTTTAGCTTCTGTTATAAAATGGACATAACGTTTCGATTTAATCCGTTAAATCTTTACCTTTATAACTGGTATCTATCCATTTCACGGCTTTTTGATTTTTGCACTTTGAATGGTGATGGGTATAAGATCAGTAGACTTTCAGTTTGTCTTCAGACTCCCTTAAGTTTTGGCACATAACATGTCCATATTCTCCTAGAATATGGATTTAAAAATGAAAAATGATGTACTTAAAAAGCTTGGGTTATCGACTCAATTTTCTTTAAATGTAAACCTTGTCGTTATCTTACTCGCAAGCTATTTTGCAATCGTACTAAACCACCCTATTATTCAAAAGGTTTATCAATTATCGGCATATGATTTGCCACTATATTTAATAAGTCACCTTTTATTAATCTGTGCTTTTGTGATTATTTTTACACTGTTAGCTTGGCCTTATTTATTTAAAATAATAGTGATCCCATTAATATTAACCTCTGCATTGGCTTTTTATGCGAGTGCTACATATAACATCATGTTTGATTACACCATGATGGAAAATATTTTTGAAACAAATAGCGGAGAAGCATTTTCATATTTAAATTTAAGTGCCGTTTTATTTTTTATTTTACTTGGAGTGCTCCCTGCTTTTTTACTGTTAAAAGTAAAAATAACTTATAACAACAGCGTACTTAAAACTTTATTCTTAAAAGCCGCTTTATTGATTGGAATGGTTAGTATTATTGCGTTAATTGCTGTTTTTTATTATAAAGATTATGCATCAATAGGTCGTAATAACAGTTATTTGAACAAGATGATTAACCCCGCTCATGTTTATAATACATTCAAATATGTTAAGAAAAATTACTTAAATAAACCCATTGCCTACTCAAAATTAGGGCAAGACGCCAAGCTTGTTCCAGCTACTAATAACAAGCCTACCTTAATGGTTTTTGTTGTCGGAGAAACAGCCCGAGCGCAAAATATTGCTTACAATGGTTATACGCGCAATACCAACCCTTATACGCAGAAGATGGGCATTATTTCATTTCAACATGTCACCACTTGTGGTACTGCTACTGCAGTGTCATTACCCTGTTTATTTTCAAATATGAGTCGTTCAGAATACAAAAAAGAACGAGCGATAAACCAAGATAATGTATTAGATGTATTAACTTATGCCGGTGTACAGGTAAAGTGGTTAGATAATGATGGAGGTGATAAACAAGTTGCACAAAATTTAGTAAAATTAGAGGTTAATAAAGCAGACAATAGCGATTTGTGTAATAAACATAGCTGTTACGACCAAGTCTTATTACGCCAGCTTCCAGGGCTAATAGAGCAAGAGCCACAGCAGAATAAGCTATTTGCATTACATTTAATCGGTAGCCACGGCCCTACTTATTATCAACGCTACCCGCAGGATAAAGCTTTATTTAAACCAACTTGTGAGCGTAGTGATATTGAGAATTGCAGTGACCAAGAGATTGTAAATGTTTATGATAATACTATTGCCTATACCGATTTTATATTGGCTGAAACCATTACCATGCTAAAGCAGTATCAAGACACTTACAATGTTGCACTTTTTTACCTTTCGGACCATGGGGAATCGTTAGGTGAAAATGGTTTATATTTGCATGGAACGCCTTATGTTGTCGCGCCCGATGAGCAAACTCATGTACCTTGGTTTATGTGGGCAACGGATGATTACTTTACCAATCAAGGCATCAATAAAAACTGTCTTGAAAAACGAGCACACAATGATGCCGTATCACATGACAACCTATTTCATACCTTATTAGGTTTTTATGGTGTTAGTACCAAGCAAAGGCAAAGTGCATTAGATATTACTAACACCTGTAAAGTAAGCACTTAGTCATTGTCCATCGCTATAAATAGTAACTAACAGCAATAATTAGTATAGAGATTTGAAATGAAAATTTTAGTAATAGAAGATTCTCAACATTTACGCAGAAGCTTAATTGTTGGTTTGAGCAATTTAGGCTTCACTGTTGAAGCTACAGGCGACGGTAGTGAAGGTTTAAACCTCGCTCTTTATAATCCCTTTGACCTTATTATTTTAGACCTCATGCTGCCAAATATCGACGGCATGACCATACTTAAAACCCTGCGCCAAGAAAATATACACAGCAAGGTAATTATTCTGTCTGCACGAGTCACCGTGGATGACCGCGTTAATGGTTTATTGGCAGGCGCCGATGATTACTTAGTTAAACCTTTCTCATTTGATGAACTGCATGCACGTATCATGAGTATTCAAAAAAGAGGCGAAATCTCGCACTTTAACAATGTTATTAGACAAGATGATTTTGTTCTCGATACTCAACAAAAAAGTTTTGCTTACCAAAATAGTCCAATTGACCTGACTAAAAATGAGTTTAAAATTATTGAAGCTATTTTTAGTGCTAAAGGCAATATAGTTAGCACCAGTAAAATAAGTGAAGCAGTCGTTGGGCATTTTGATGAGTTATCTAAAAATAGTATCGAGGCGCACTTATCATCGGTAAGGCGAAAAACTAAGTTGCTTGGTGGTGTACTCCCGATCAAAAATAAACGTGGCTTTGGTTACTTATTAGAGCAAACAGAATGAAATCAATAAAAAAAGATATTGTTCGCGCGATCACTATCATTCCAGCGATCATATTATTTAGCATTTTTATTGCTATCGATATTGTCTTAGATGATTGGGTAAAAGATAAATTTGATGAGAGTTTAACCACTAAATCTAACTACCTAAAAACATTGGTAGAAGTAAATAAAAATGGTGTCGAGTTTGACTTTTCCGATGAGTTTATGCCGGAATTTTCAAACCCAAAAAAATCTCAATATTTTCAATTATGGGTTGATGAGAAACCCTTTGAAAGATCGCGATCTTTACGCGCCTTTCCGGAAGAGCAATTAGTCAAACAAGCTCTGCCGATTAATAGCTCAAAAATGATTGATGTTGAATTACCCGATGGTCGTTCGGGTCGCGCCATAATGAGTTACTTTCACCCACAGGTTCCCAAACGTTTACGGAATACTGTGGCGCCTTTTCAACACACTGCTTTTTTTACAGTCACGGTCTCCGATGAAGACTTTTCTCAGGCTTTGCTTGTGCTTGATATTCTCTTTTGGTTACTGTTCTTTACGTTAATCATCGGTATTCGTTATTTGGTCATTGCCCAGATAGATAAAGGATTAAAACCCCTGATTTTACTAAACAATGAAATAGCCCACTTAAAAATAGATAAAGCAACGTCGTCGCTGTCTAAAATCCCTAATGAACATATTGAAATAGCGCCTATTCGAGCGGAATTGTTACGTTTTATTGAGTTTTCACAACAAACATTGCAGGAAGAGAAACGTTTATCTGCGGATATTGCGCATGAACTTAAAACGCCTATTGCGGAGATTATTAGCCTCAGTGAACTACATATACAATACCCTGATGATCATCGAATTTCAGACAGTTACTCACAGGATATGTTGTCCATCGCACAACGCATGAAGCATATCGTTAATAACTTAATGATGTTAAACCAGAGCGATCAATATTTACTCAAACAGCAGAACGAGGATATTGTGCTACTCCAGCAAATCAATGAAATTATTACGACCATTGAAAGTACCAATCAAGGTGCTTTAGATAGGATCAAACTCACTAATTTATTAAATAAATCATCAGTTAATTTAGATGTGATTAGCTTTAATATTATTACCTCAAACTTAATAAACAATGCGCTATTTTACAGCCCAGCTCACTCAACGGTTGATTTAACTATAACTAAACAAGATGACCATAGAATATATATAATTATACAGAACAAATTAATACAGCCGATTTCTCCAGAGCAATTACAGCAACTCTTTAAGCCTCTCTATCAAATAGATTCTGCGCGCACTGAAAATCAACATTATGGTTTGGGATTAGCGATTGTGAAAAAATTGTGTTTACTGAACAATTACACCATCGAAGTCTCGCAACCAGACCAAGAAACAATCCAGTTCACACTTGGACTTAATAAAATCTAAATTTATTTTATGGCCATTTTCACTTAACTGCTTTGTATAAAACAGGAGTAAGTTGCTACAAAAAATGGCGATAAAAGCTCAAACTATTTTTATCCTGGTTCGATATTAAGTTGTAATTTTTTAGCCAGGGGTTTAATCGCAGCCCCTTGAAAAAACACTGAGATTAAAACAATAAAAAATACCATATTGACTATGGTTAATGATGATTCAATACCGGCAGCGGCGGGAATCAATGCAAAAACAATTGGCGTCGCTCCTTTAAGGCCTATAGATGAAATAAATAGTCGTTTCCGCCAACTGGCTTTAGGGAAAAACAGATAGCAAATTTGAACCGCCAACGGTCTCGCTACAAAAATTAATAATAGCGCGGGTAATAAAGATGAATAAAGCACATCGAAAAGATGATGCGGAAACATTTGCAAACCAAGCGCAATAAACATTAATGCTTGCGCTAACCAAGATAAACTATTAAAAAAGTGCTTAGTAATTTCTTTGCCCCGTTTAATGCCATTACCAATCACAACACCAGCCACATAAGACGCTAATAAAATATTACCGCCAACCAGCTCACTACCATAAGTAGCTAAGACAAAACTGACCAGAACAAAAACCGGAATTAGACCATATTCTTCGAGTTTAATATGGTTAAGTAACCACACACATAATTTACCCACAATAAAAGCGATAAATAATGCACTAAAAATTTGTGTAACTAATTCAATACTAATACGGCTTACAGAAACACCACTGTCAGGGGCAAGCGCTAACTCAGTTAATAAAACAACCAAGATCAATGCTATAGGGTCATTGGTCGCTGATTCAAACTCCAATACCGTATCAGTTTGCTCTTTTAATTTAATTTTTTTAGAGTGTAATATGGAGAAGACAGCCGCTGCATCTGTTGAAGAAACAATGGCCGCAAATAACAAACAGATAATAAAAGAAAAATCTAAAAAATAAGAAAGCAGAATGGCAAAAAAGAAGGTCGTCAGTAACACCCCTAACGTTGACAATACGCCACCTTCTCGATAAGCAATCCGGACACTTTCCTTAGATGTATTTAACCCCCCAACAAAAACAATAATGTTCAGAGCAATACTTCCTACCAAAGAAGTTAAAGCAAAATTATCATAAACAAAATTAAACTCACCATTACCAAATAACAAGCCTACCCCCATAAAAATAAGCAACGAAGGGATACCAAAAGTCCGTGATGGGTGGTGTAAAAGAATACCAATGCCAATTAAAGCCGCAATACAGATCAATACAAGTTGGTATGACATTTTTTGTTTATCTTCCTGTTAATAAGTGTTGAATATGGATTGTTAATGTTAGGAAAAGGGTCAATCACTTCATAAATGAGTAAGTTGATACAAAGCCAATGTTGTATATCTGCTTCATAAAATAATTAATAAAGCAGTAAATAAGTGGGAGTTATAATATTTTTTCAGTGATTAAGATCTATTTTTTTATACATAATACCTAGGCTAGCCTTATTTATAAAGCGCTTTATAAATTGCTTCAATAGCAATTGCTACCGCAATAATAAGAATGCTTATGCGAAGGTTAAGGAGATAAAAAAGCAATAAATATGCAGCAAAAGAAATATTTAAATAGATTATTGAAATAAGTTAATGATAATTATTCTCAAGGGAGTTATGAGTCACAAACAAATGAATGCAAATCAAAACTTTATAGGATTTTATAGAGAAATTAGATAGAGTATATATATGTATTTTATCAATTTATTAGGTCATCACTTTAATACCCTAAAATTGATATTCTGAACTTAGGAATTGACGACATGTCCCCGGCTTCCATCATAAAATTTACAAATAGCCCTTCTTTAGATGAATTAAGTAAGGCCATAAAGAGTGTAATAGAAGATGGTGCTAATGGCATTTTATTGCTTACTTGTATTAATAATGCTTACGATGCTAAAAAAATAAATGGCATGTTAGTAGCATGCTCATTGCCTTTGTGCGGAGGAATATTTCCTAAAATAATTTACCAAGGTAAAAACTATACACAGGGCGCAATTGTAATAGGGTTAATGATAGAACCTGAAATAGTAAATTATTCTATGATTAATAAATCAGATCCAGACTTAAAGCATTATATTCATACAAAAAGTGAAAAGATCGAAAGCTATCAGGACTTCATCATTATCTCCGATGCGTTATGCAGTAAAAGTGAGAATTTTATTGATCATTTTTATGATTTTATGGGTTCGGGTGTAACAACCATAGGTGGGGGAGCAGGATCTTTAGATGATGCAAACAATCCCGTTATTTTTACCAATCAAGGATTAGTAAGAGGCATAACACAAGTCATTGCTTTGCCTTGCCCAATAAACAATAGTATTGGACATGGTTGGGAGCTGCTTGATGGTCCTTATTTAGTCACGTCATCGGAGGGACATTTTGTTTATTCATTAAATTATAAACCAACCTTTGATATTTATAAGGAAATAATACAAAGTAGATCTTCTACGCCGCTGTGCGCAGATTTCTTTGACACATTTGCGAAAAATCATCCTTTAGGCATTATCTCTTTAGATGGCGAAATATTAGTCCGAGATCCTATTCAAACAAATGGCTCCTATTTGGAGTGTGTAGGAAATGTACCAGTCAATTCAATGGTCTACCTCTTGCAAAGTAGCCAAGAGAAAATGATCGACGCAAGTAAAGAAGTCGCTCAAAATTTATTACAGCAAGGCCCACTCAATACACTATTATTATTTGATTGTATCAGCCGTGATTTTTTCATGGGCGATAGCATCAATGATGAACTTGAAGTAATACAACATCCGTTTCCTAACACCTGTTTAGTCGGTGCAATGGCAATAGGAGAAATAGCTAATACCCCTTGTGGTTCAATACGCTTACTTAATAAATCAACCGTTCTCGGGTCTTTTTAATTATTCTGGATAACTTATGAATACAGCGATGCACATTATGTCTATCCAACACCAGCTAGTACTGGCGATAGGTAAAGACTCCGATCTTAAAAAAATGTTGCATCAATTTTTACGCCTCTGTTGCCTCAGTTTAAATTCAACTAATTGCCATGTTTTTCTGGTACAAGATAAAAATAAAAATCCAGTCCATCAAAAGAGTAAAGATTCAAGTGTGAAATTAGGTCATTATTTAAGTTTTCCAATGAAAAAACATGGATTGCTAGCAAGTCATAACCAACCTCTCGCCAATATCGTTAATGCTTTCTTTACAGATAACTTAGTCATTGATGTTATTGAATATGAATCGAGCCTTTATCATTTATTTAAAATTGGTGATTTTGGTGTATTAGCTATTGAGCGAAAGCAGCAATTAGGTGAAGCAATTCGAAATGCATTAACCCCTGTATTAAAAAAACTGGCAACAAGCAGTATCGCCTCTATTAATCACCGGTCACTAGTATTAGAAATTAAAACCAGAAAACAGATTGAAGAAAAAATCAGTTACCAAGCCTCACATGATTTTCTCACCGGTTTATTCAATCGAATGGAAATGCAGCAACGCATAGCTAAAGCCATTGATAATTGCGCACAACAGGAAAACACAGGTGCAATATTATTAATTAATTTAGATAAATTTAAAAATATAAACGATGTAATGGGCTACCATGTTGGTGATAAAGTATTACGACAAGTGGCAAATAGACTACGTAATACTGTAAGAAACCTTGCTACCGTCGCAAGATTCGATGGCCATGAATTTATCGTGTTATTAAAAGGCTTACCCGTTAACCCGCTTGAAATGAAATCAATTATTAATGGTGTTATCGCAGATATTGTATTTGCCATTGAGATACCGCTTGAGCTATCTGAAGGACGTTTTTCTGTTTCCTGCTTCATTGGCTATGAAGTATTTAATGATACGAATAAGAGCGTTCAGGATGTACTGAAGAATGCGAGTATTGCCATGTATGAAGCCTTTAAAAAAGGTAAAAACAAAGCGCTTGCCTACAACAATAACATGTCAGTACAACTCAATGAACACATCACTTATACACAGGAAATAAAGCAAGCCCTCAAAAATAATAACTTTGAATTACATTATCAACCGCAATATGACCACCTTAAAAATATAGTTGGAGCGGAGGCATTACTGCGCTGGAATAATCCATTACGGGGCTACGAATCCCCGGGAATTTACATCCCTATTGCAGAAGAAAGTGACCTGATTATACAAATAGGGAGCTATGTATTAAAGCAAGCATGTGCTGACATCAAAAAGTTAGAGCAGCTCGACCTACCTGATTCTTTTAAGCAAATTTCAATTAATATCAGTGCTAAACAATTAGCAAAGCACAACTTTGTGCAAACCATTATTTCAGCGGTAGAAGAAAGCCAAATCTCCCCTTCTCGTTTAAAAATAGAAATTACCGAAAGTATAATGATGGGCGATATAGAGTTATCCATAGAGAGCTTAGAAAAGTTGCATCGTTTTGGAGTGGAATGCGCAATTGATGATTTTGGAACAGGTTATTCTTCACTAGCTTACTTAAAGCGCTTGCCTGCGACATTACTTAAGATTGACCGTTATTTTGTGACCGATATTCACAAGGATAAAAGTAATACTGCGATTGCAGGTATGATTATCGAGTTAGCTAAAAGTTTGAACATGACGGTGATAGCAGAAGGTGTTGAGAAAAAAGAAGAGTTAGACTGTCTAGTTCAGCTAGGTTGTTATCATTATCAAGGTTACTATTTTAGCCATCCTATCGAATTCGAGAAGCTACAGATGGCTATAAAATTAAAAGCGAATAAAATAGCCATGTAATTTAACCACTTATGCAGTCTATATTAAAAAATATAGGCTATGTCGGTAGCATTACTACTCGCCAATAACAATCTAACAACTTAATGACCTTATCAAAGCCACCTTTTACATCGGATTTAACGATATAACCGGCAATATTTTCATTATAAGCAGCGACTAAGTCTTGGTCAGCCGATGATGTAGTTAAAACAAAAATAATAGTATTTTTTAACTCTTCATCCTGACGAATTATTTTTAGAAATTCTAAGCCACCCATGATCGGCATATTAAGATCCAGTAGAATCAGATATGGGCGCTGTATTGCATCAGGTTGTCGCAACAACTCTAATGCCTCTAGGCCATTTTTAGTTTTAATAATGGGATTAGCTAACTTTAATTTAGCAAAGCCTCTCTCTACTGCTTTTGCATCTATATCATCATCTTCTACTAATAAAATGCTGACTTCTCCATAATGACTACTCATTATAACTATATCCTTTTAACTATATTATCCTGATTGAACCGCCACATTTAGTTTTCGTAGAAAATCACTAGATAGTTATTTTCATTAAATAGAGCAGTACTTTATTGATATGGTGATTGTGATTATACCTTAACTACCTCTGATCCATCTTATTGAACTCTATTTCACCCTTCGGCCAAGTGAAGTAAAAGGTACAGCCTTCACCTAATGCAGACTCGACAGTCACTTCACCGGAATAATGCTCAACTATTTTTTTAATCAGCGCTAACCCCATACCACTGCCTTCAGTCTCATCGCGAGGCCTTAACGTTTTAAACATTTTGAATATATCTTGATGGTAATCAGATGCAATGCCTGGCCCATCATCTTCTATACTAAATTGATAGAATAACTCTGTTTCTGTACAACCTATTTTAATATTCCCTTGTTTTTTATCATGGTGCTTAATTGCATTACTTAACAAGTTTCTAATCACTTGTTCAAAGGGAGCTCTATATGTTAAAAAGGTTGGTAAGTTGTTTTTAATAATTAAGCTAAAGCCATCAAGTGGCGCAACTAAATGAAATAGATCATTAATAACAATATTTGCATCAATTTTTGAGATGCTCTTTTCTTGGCGATTGGCTCGTGAGTACGTTAATAAATCATTTAACAATGTTTCCAAACGTTGTATTCGATTACGCATCATCTTAAGGTGTGAAGGTATTTCTTCTAAATTTCCTTCCTCAAGATCCTCTACAACCCACGTAGCAAGCTGATCAATGCCACGTAATGGTGCTTTTAAATCATGTGATGCAACATAAGCAAATTCGTCTAGATCTTTATTTGAACGAGCAAGGTCAACCGCCCTTAATTCAGCAAGTACCTTAGCAGCGTCAGCTTCTTTCATTAAGCTAGATAAAAGGCCTCTCTGTGCGGTAAGCTCATCAATATTATCTTTTAGTTGTGCATTTTTATCGGCTAAAGATTGAGTCCTCTCAACCACTTTTTTCTCC
Source organism: Vibrio sp. 1-Bac 57 (assembly GCF_037546855.1). Classification (NCBI taxonomy): domain Bacteria; kingdom Pseudomonadati; phylum Pseudomonadota; class Gammaproteobacteria; order Vibrionales; family Vibrionaceae; genus Vibrio; species Vibrio sp. 1-Bac 57. The sequence goes on from NZ_JALAAC010000003.1 coordinate 193,137, forward strand.
AATTGACTATTTTGATTCTGCAGTGCTTCACTTAAATGACTAATATTTTTAGCTCTAATAACAGCAACTTGTAATGCATAAATAGCAAAAGCTAATAATAAGCTAATCACAATGCCACCGAATAAAATCAATTTAATCACAGCTGGAGACTCAATATCTTCTAGTAGCATATCCTTTAGCGAAATATTCAACTGCCATTTACGTTGAGGAATAGTGATATCAAAACTAAAAAATTCTTGATGCTTAGCCTGCCCATAAAGTAATCCACCACTATCTTGATTAAGATCGACCAAACTCAACTCTAAATCTTCGATATCGGCGCGGGCTTTTGCATTTTCCATTAATGTATCAATTTTAAATACACCGGTGACATAACCAATCAAGGCACTAGTACGCTGTTCGGTGTTTGCAGTTGGAAGGTCTTGTTGATATACCGGTGCAATAATTAAAACACCAACCGCTCCCCCAATAGAAGCTGCATTATCTTGTATTAGCTGAATCTTTGCAGTGGTGGTCATATTACCGCTGTCTCTTGCCAATTCTAGCGAGTAGCTACGTATTTCATTACTATTAAGGTCAAATCCCACAGCATTCTTATTAGCGTCATAGTTACTAACATAAACAACAGGGGTGTAATAGGGTCTTATCGCACTACTCGCCAATTTACCTTGCTCACCTCTTTCTAAGATTTCAAAGTCAGGTTGCTGTGCTTTTATTTCAGTTTCAAGTTGTTCTTTATCGCTGTATTTCACCAGAGGAACCCAGCTAAGTGCTTGGATATATTCACGCTCATTAATGTTTAGCACTTTCATGTATTGATTAAATTCAAGTAGGGATAAATGCTGCTTATTCGCACTATAAAATGCCTGAAGACCTTGCAAGTCATTGATTGACTTGTCAATAGCATCTTGAAAGCGAATAGAAATCTGCTCCGCAACATTTTCTATTTTTTGATAACTTTCAGCTTTTAGCCGCTCGGTTACTTTTAATGAAATAGTATAAGTAGAGAAAATACCAAGAAAACTGATAACAATCGCTAATAGTAATGACTTAATTGAAAATGTATTCACTTTTTAAAAATCCTTGTTATACCCAATTGTATTAAATAAGTGTTGTAAATATTGCACAGAAAAAATCGCTTATCTCAAAACGTAATTTGATGTAAATGATTACCTTATTCACAAAATTTAACAGTCCGCTCTCAGTATCATACCTGAAGCTTATTTAGCTCACTGTTTGCTTATTTTTTCATTTTGAATGGTAACGGGTATAGATACAGATAACTATTATATGTACATCAGAGGATAGTGCACGAAAAAAACTCATAAAATCAATGATGAGAGATCAGAAAGCAACAATGAACACATGCTAATAAATATTCAAAAACAATGAATTATAATGATTTGGTAAAAGGAAGAGGTCGTTTTTATAGGGTTAAATAGAGTGGATTTAATGCTATAGAGTTATAGAAAAAAGAAAAACTCTCCCAACAAGTTAGGAGAGTTTAATTATGCAAGTATATTAACGAGTAACTGGCACTTTACGAGTTTCGTCGATGTTAATTTCGATACGACGATTCATTTTGTGAGCTGCACGAGTATTACTTGTATCAAGTAGGTTTGTTTCACCGTGACCAACAGCTTTCATGCGATTTGCATCAATACCGTATTTAGAAGTCAACATAGCAGCAACTGCATCAGCACGTTTTTGTGATAATTGTAAGTTGTAATCTGCTTTACCTAATACTGAACTGTAACCGTCAACCGTAATGTCTACGTGCGGGTAAGTTTTAAGGAATGTTGCTACTTTATCAAGCTCAGAAAAGTACTCAGGTTTAACAACAGCTTTATTGTTATCAAAGTTAACAGCTAAGCGGTATGAAAGGTTTTCTTCAGCAAAAATAGTACAACCTACTTCGTCTACTTTATTAGACATAGGTGTAGCTGGACATTGGTCAGTACCGTCAACAACACTATCTTTATCAGTATCCATTGCAACAGGTGCAACGTAAGCTACTGGTTCAGCTTTAACTGGTGGTAATGCTTTATCATTTTTATCAAAGAAATACACTAAACCTACTTGAGCGATTGCATCAGTAAATTTCTCGTCAAATTGGTAACTACCTTTACCTTCAACATAACCAGCAAATTGGTCAGTGAAGTATTGACGGTAACCAAGACCAACATTAACTGCTGCTTCAGCATCAGCTTCAAAATCTAATGCGCTAACACCACCTAATAAATAAATGTTCTTTCCTGTTGGGAAGAAAAGAGCATCAAACGAGTATTTATTTAGGTTATCAAGATCACTACCTTGCTTAAGATCAGCAGTAAAGTTTGTGTAAGATAAACGCAGCTCTAGAGGAGCTGAAACACGATAACCCAATTCAACACCAGCACCGCCAGCGTTATTGAATTGATCGCCAGTACCATCTAAACGGTCATTATCAGCTTTAAGGTAAGCACCGTGAATACCACCGTAAACGTTTCCGACTAACGTTTCAGCATCAGGTTGATCTGCATGAGCAGGAAGAAATTGGCCAAGTAGCAATGCGCTAACAAGAAGGGGTAATTTACGTTTAATCATATCCATGTTCCATATAGTTAATTTAGCTGGTAAAAGTACCATCAAACTAAGGTAAAAAAATATCATAGTCGTTATTGATTTGCAAAGCTAAAATTAGATATTTTATCTATTTTTTTAGCCTAAAATTACTGGGAAATAAAAGCAAATTTCCAACTCATTGAATAAATTGAAATAAAAGTAAAAACAACACGTTAACACCATACTTCAATAGATTACGTTTACTATCAAAACACCTTATATTTAAATGATATTCAAATTATTACAATTTCAAAAAACTATCTATTTATAGGTACAAATATCAAATTAAAGTCTCTTTATGAGTTTTAATATCATCTTTAAAATGTCATTTATCACTAATATTCCGTTATCGGAGTGACAAAGATAATCGTTCGAAAATTCATCATGTTACGTCTAACGCTAATATTCTATCTAGCGCATTTGATTTGTAACGGATATACCTACGAAAGCTATAGGACATAAGATCAAACTTGCATAAAAAATTTAGCTGTTGATAAAAGCTGAAACATTATTTAATGGCACAAGTTATGCTTTACTTTTAAAGATCATTGGTTAGTAAAGTTAGCGCAATAGTCGATCGAATAAAGTCGACAATGGATAATATCGATACAACCTTTCAGCTCCTCTCTGAAAGAATAAAGTAACAGGAAAAGGACTTTTAATGTGGAATAGAAAATTACGGTTTATATTGTTAATTGCTTTACTGATGTCTGGTTTTTTATTTATTAGCCTCGTTAGTTACTACACAGCCAATGAATCGATCAGAACACAAATAGCCAAAAGCACGTTACCACTCACCAGTGATAATATTTATTCAGAAATTCAACGAGATTTGTTAAGACCCATTTTTATTTCATCTATGATGGCTAAGGATACCTTTGTACGTGATTGGGTAATAAACGGGGAAGAGGATGAAACAGCCATTATTAAATACCTTAATGAAGTGCAATTACATTACGGTACAGTAACCAGCTTCTTTGTCTCGGATAAAACTCGTCACTATTACCATTCAACGGGGATATTAAAACCTGTCAGCCCATTAGATAAGCAAGACGACTGGTATTTTAGAGTACAAAAAATGACGTCAGATTATGAAATTAATGTTGATGTGGATACAGCTAATCGCACGTCATTTACTATCTTTATTAATTATCGAGTTTATGACTATGATGGTAATTATATTGGTGCAATTGGGGTTGGCTTGGCCGTTAATGCGGTACAAAAATTAATAGAAAATTACAAAAATCGTTACAACAGAGAAATCTACTTTATTGATAAAAATGGTGAGATAGTACTCAGTGGCGTTGCTAGTAATACACATATTAATATCCATCAGAATAAAGGTTTATCCGAATTTGTACCACAGATACTTGATACAACCACAAATTCGATAGAGTACGAAGAAGACGGTCAAAAGCATTATCTTAATAGTCGCTTTGTACCTGAATTTGACTGGTACTTAATTGTTGCGCAGAAAGAAAATGAAGCTGAACAGCGAATTGAAAATACGTTAATCCTTAATTTAAGCGTTAGTTTTGTGATTTCACTTATTTTGGTTGCCTTTGTGCATTTAATTATCTCTGGCTATCAAAGGAAGTTAGAAACAATGGCTACCACGGATAAATTAACAGGCTGTGCTAATCGGCAAATTTTTGACGCCCTATTTAAACAAGCACACGCGCAATCAAAAAGAACACAAACTTCATTATCCGCGCTGATGTTAGATATTGATTATTTTAAACAAATTAACGATACCTACGGACATCCGACTGGGGATGTAGTTTTAAAAACCTTAGTACAAGACGTCAAAAGAAATATTCGAGAATCTGATATTATTTTTCGATGGGGAGGTGAAGAATTCTTAATTCTTTTACCTGAAAGTGGCAAAGACCAAGCTTATAAAGTCGCTGAGTTGGTTCGAAAAAGTATAGAGGATTTGATCATTACATTTGCTGGTAAATCAATTTCGGTGACTATTAGCATTGGAGTAAAAACGATGCTCGCAAATGATACCCAAGAGACACTGTTCGAAGATGCAGATAAAGCCTTGTATTTAGCTAAAGAAAAGGGCAGGAATAGAACGGAGATTTATCCTGATTCTGCTAAATAGCTATTCACAGACTTAATGAAATTACTATAATTAGAAGCTGAATATTTTTCAGTAACAGTATTCAGTAACGGTATTCAGTAAAAGCACGATGGTGAGTTAACTTTACTCACCGTCGTACTGTTACTGAGCCCCGACTAATGAAAGTATGGGCTATGACGGCCCGATTTATAAAAGTTCGGGTTATGAAGGTACAAGCTATTAACGCTTTCTCAATTCAAATAGATCTGTACGTCTATCTTTTAAGTTTTTCACACTTCCAAATTGATTAAGTTCGCGTAATAAATAAATATCAACATCCGCAATCAAGATCATTTCAGTATTGGGCGTAGCTTCTGCTTTGATACCGTTAGCAGGGAAAGCGAAGTCACAAGGCGTGAATACAGCTGACTGCGCGTATTGAATATCCATATTATGCACTTTAGGTAAATTACCTACTCCACCAGCAATCGCCACATAACATTCGTTTTCAATCGCACGAGCATGGGAACAGTTTCTCACCCGAGAATAACCATTTTGAGTATCAGTTAAGAAAGGTACAAATAAAATATCCATTCCTTCATCGGCTAGAATTCGGCTTAATTCAGGGAATTCTGAGTCATAACAAATTAAAACACCTATTTTTCCACAATCCGTATCAAAGGCTTGTAATTGAGAGCCCCCGTCCATTCCCCAAACTTTAACTTCATCGGGAGTCACGTGAAGCTTTTCAAAACGCTCTTTGGTGCCATCTCGACGACATAGATAGCCGACGTTATAGAGACGATCTCCTATAATTTCAGGCATGCTGCCAGTGATAATATTAATATTGTAACTAATCGCTAAATCAGTAAATTTTTGAACAATAGTTTCCGTATGCTTAGCTAACTCGCGTATTGCTTGTGGTTCACTTAGGTGATTGTTTTCAGCCATTAAAGGTGCATTGAAAAACTCAGGAAACAGTGCAAAGTCTGAACGATAACCCGCGACCGCATCAACAAAATATTCAACTTGTTCCATTAACTCATCAAGATTTTTATAAGGTCGCATTTGCCATTGAATTAAACCAAGGCGTACCAACATTTTAGTCGGCACTTCTTTTTTATTTATCTCTTCATAATAAATATTGTTCCATTTCAACAATACCGCATAATTATTAGAGCCTTTATCTCCCTCGAGATAACCTTTTAAAATACGAGCAGGATGAAAGTCATTGGAGATTTGAAAGTTTAAAACCGGATCATGGATCTCTTTACGTTTTACTTTATCAATGTATTGCTTAGGAGATAACTCATTTGAATATTTATGATAGTTAGGTATACGACCACCAAAGGTAATACCTTTTAAATTCAACCTTTCACATAACTCTTTACGGTAATCGTACAAACGACGACCAAGGCGTAACCCTCTAAACTCCGCTTTAATAAAGACATCAATACCATACAAGGTATCACCGTCGTCATTATGAGTGTTAAAGGTATCTTTTCCGGTCCCTGTAATATCATCATAGGTATGTGCATCATTAAAATCAGCATCATTAATGCGTATAGAAAGTGCACAGCCAGCTAACTGATTATTTACTTTAATGACTATCTGACCTTCGGGGAATTTACTAATTAACGATTGAATATGCTGCTCTTCCCAATAAGCACTCGCTAGAGAAACATTGGTGTAAGCCTCAATCATGGTCGTTTTAAGTTCCTGATAATCATCAAGACTTAATATCGATAATTCTACATTTTCTATGTTTTGCATTGAACAACCCTAGGTGACTATATAGATGTATTGAGTATATTTGAGTTTTTGTTATGTTTATAGAAAATATAGATATAAACCATAACCAACTTCTGTACTTGCATAACACGTTCTAATTTTCTAAACATAAATGATTGTTTATGAATAATTTTTCTCAATCAAAGGGCGCACCACCAACTCATCAACACAGACATTATTTGATTGACTGGCCATATAGATGATCGCATCAACAACACTATTAGGCTCAAGATACTCAGGTCGTTCGCTATCTCGAAATGGTGTGTCGACACCTCCAGGGTAAATAGCACAAACCTTAATCCCCTCTTCTCTGACTTCTTTTCTAAATACTTTAGTTAACGCATCAAATCCAGATTTAGCAGCGGTATAACCGGCGATCCCTTCATTTGAAAAAGAACACACCGTTGACATCACATTAATAATCATGCCCTTTTGCTGCTCTTTCATAGACTGTTTATAAACCTGTTGCATGAATACGCAAGGTGCCAGCATGTTAACCTTCAGCATCCACTCTAACGCTTCAATATCAATGTTTGCCACTGAGTCCCTAGAAGTGTTTGCTCCTGCACAATTAATCAGAATATCGATGTCACCTAAATGCGAAGTTGCATTGCTAACAAAATGTTCAATAGCATTGTAATCACTGATGTCGAAAGCTTGATGATAGTGTTTGCTTGCCGCGCTGTTCAAATTTGTAACACTCGATACAACTTGTTGCATCTTTTCACTAGAGCGACCACAGAAAGCGAGATTACATCCCAATGTAGATAATCGCTCAGTGAGCAAACGACCAATACCAGATGTTGCACCGGTTACCAAAATATTTTTATGTTTTAACGTGACTGACATTAAACGCTCCCTGAAGCGGTATCAATAGGATCATATTATTCCTTAAATTCAAGCTTCGATTAAAAATGATTAAATGAAATAAACAATAACATCTTCAACATCCAATCTTTAAAGCATTAGCACCTTATGAGTCGTCAATTGATAAGTTTGCGATGTGGTTAATAAAAGTGAACTATCACACGCCAATATAGGGTTAATAGACTGATAAAACGCTATTATTTTCAACATTAAATATAATTTCAGTGTATATATGACTTATCATGGTTATGTTGACGAATAAGAGCACGCTGAGTTTAAAGTTACATAGCCAAAGCTACATAAGTAAAATCATATAGTTAAAATTACATCGCTAAAACTACATAACTAAAATCACATAAGAATGGGTTAAAACCATTTAATATTTATTTTTATAAGGTAAGTAATGTCTACAATAAAAGACGTAGCTAAGGAAGCCGGCGTATCAATTGCCACCGTATCTCGAGTTGTAAACAAATCCTCTAAGACCAGTAAATCTGCCATTGAAGCCGTGACTCAAGCAATGCAGAAACTAGGCTACCGCCCGAATGAATCCGCAAGAGCTTTAGTGAGTCAAAAGACTAATACCATAGGTGTGTTAGTGGGCGATGTTTCTGATCCCTTTTTTGGTTTACTGATCAAAACAGTCGATAAAATCGCCCATGAGCATGGTAAACATACACTTATTGGAAATGGCTATCACCACCCAGAAAAAGAGCGTGATGCGATAGAGTTATTAATTAAAAATCGCTGTGACGCTTTAATTATTCATTCTAAAAGGTTATCAGATCAAGAGTTAATCGACTATGCACAAGAGATAAAGGGATTAGTTGTGATCAACCGTTATATCGAAGCAATCGCTGACCGATGTATCTCACTTGATAACTATACCGGTGCTTACCTCGCCACCGATTACTTGATTCAACAGGGTCATAAACAAATTGCTTGTATTGCATCGAACCATACTATTGAAGATGCTAAAGACAGAAAAAAAGGTTATTTAGCGGCTTTGAAAGATAACGGTATTAGCTTATCAAATGATTATATCGCTTATAACGATCCCGATGCCGATGGCGGCATGGCTGCGACAAAAAATTTATTAACATTGCCCATTAATATAACGGCCATTGTTGCCTATAACGATTACATGGCGGCGGGTGCACTAGCAGTGATTCATGACAAAGGAATCGCAATTCCGGAAGCACTGTCTATTATTGGCTTTGATGATGGTTTACTTGCTCACTACCTGTACCCAGCATTAACGACAGTGCATTACCCTATCGCACTAATGGCAGAAAAAGCGGCACTATTGGCACTAAAACTAGCCAATGGCCTCAATATTGAACCTGAGCACCTTCATTTTACCCCCTCTCTCGTGATCAGAAACTCAGTAACAAAGATCAAGGCTTAGCTTAATTCAGGATAAAAACTCTTTCAGGTACTGGCAACTTAATTAAAAAACATTTTAACCAGTCCCCTAACGGACTATTTTCAACTTCACTCTTATGTTTTTATTATCAAATTCGACAAACTAATAACCCGTCAACAATTTATTAACAATCAATAAAAATAGATATTATTATGCGAATCTAGAAATGTTTTAATTTGCTTTTTATTGTTTTGTTAAAAAGTGATCCAGCCCACTAGTAAAATACATAAAAATAGAGGCCTATAATTTGTTTTTACTTAAAACAATCCTATAGCTAACAAACTCAACCAGCCTTTTTTCAAATAAAAAATAAACTTTCCCCTTATTTAAGATCATCAAAAATAAAAAACTAATATTTAATAATCATTAACTTAAAAACAAAAACAAAATTTACAGAATAAATAAAATCAAAAAAACAAACTGATTTTTTCAATTTAGTTTCACCTCTCTATTCTATTTTTAAAATATCTAAATACAAATATTTTAGCAAAAACGCTTTGTAATAAAGCGTAACAATCCTCATTAGCTCCCAAAAAAGGAAACAATGTAAACGCTTACATGGTTTTGCAGAGATGGTCACATTTACTTTACATTTATTAATCTAGACTCGCTTCAATGGTTAAAGAGTGTTCGAAATACTCTTACCATTTTTAGGTCTTAGGTAATTAATATTAATAATTGAGAAAGGATTTATCATGAAAAAATTAACTATGTTAGCAACTCTATGTGCTTCAATGACTTTTGGTCATGCAGCGATGGCGGATACAAAATTAGGTTTTACTGTCTACAAATACGATGACAACTTCATGTCTGTTGTACGCCAAGCAATTGAAAAAGAAGCAGAGAAAGATGCTGATATTGAATTATTAATGAATGATTCTCAAAATAGCCAATCTATGCAAAACGACCAAATTGATATTTTACTTTCACGTGGTGTCAAAGCACTTGCTGTTAACTTAGTTGACCCAGCAGCTGCACCAGTGATTATCAGAAAAGCGAAAGAAGATAACGTACCGATTGTATTTTATAACAAAGAACCTTCAGCTAAAGATCTAGCCTCTTACGATAAAGCCTACTTTGTTGGTACCGTTTCTAAAGATGCTGGCATCATTCAAGGTGAATTAATCGCGAAACAATGGGCTGAACACCCACAATGGGATCGTAACGGTGATGGCGTTATCCAGTTTGTATTATTAAAAGGTGAACCAGGACACCCAGATGCAGAAGCCCGTTCTGAATATGTAGTAAGCACTTTAAATGATAAAGGTTACAAAACAGAGCAACTACATCTTGATACCGCGATGTGGGATACCGCAATGGCAAAAGACAAAATGGATGCATGGGTTTCTGGTCCAAATGGAAACAACATAGAAGTCGTTATCGCTAATAATGATGGCATGGCAATGGGAGCCGTTGAGTCACTAAAAGCAAATGGTAAAGCTGATTTACCTGTGTTTGGTGTGGATGCATTAAATGAAGCGCTAGCAATGGTTAAGTCTGGCCAAATGGCAGGTACAGTACTAAATGATGCACCTAACCAAGCAAAAGCAACTTACGAATTAACACGTAACTTAGCTGAAGGCAAACCAGCAGCAGAAGGCACGGAATGGAATTTAGTGAATAAAGTAGTTCGAGTACCTTATGTGGGTGTTGATAAAAGTACAATGAAATAACCTTTGTTGACTGTGGTGGAAAAGTTAACTTTTCCACCATTTAATCCTACGGGAAGCACTATTATGACCACAAATATAGAAAATGAATTCCTCTTAGAAATGACAGGGATCAGCAAACAATTCCCCGGTGTGAAAGCACTCGATAAAGTGAATTTAAAAGTTCGTCCGCACTCTATTCATGCACTAATGGGTGAGAATGGAGCGGGTAAATCGACTTTATTAAAATGTCTCTTTGGCATTTATGAGAAAAATGAAGGAAAAATTGTTTTTCTTGGAAAAGAAATTAACTTTGAATCATCAAAACAAGCGCTAGAATCCGGCGTATCCATGGTTCATCAAGAGCTAAATCAAGTATTACAACGTTCGGTAATGGATAATATCTGGTTAGGTCGATACCCATTAAAAGGTTTCTTCGTTGATCATAATAAAATGTACACCGACACCAAGAAAATCTTTGAAGAATTAGATATTGATATCGATCCAAAAGTTAAAGTCGCGACATTATCTGTTTCTCAAATGCAAATGTTAGAAATTGCCAAAGCCTTTTCATATGACGCTAAAATAGTGATCATGGATGAGCCAACTTCTTCGCTCAGCGAAAAAGAAGTCAGACATTTATTCAAAATAATTAATAAGTTAAAAGATAGAGGATGCGGCATTGTTTATATTTCACACAAGATGGAAGAAATCTTTGAAATATGCGATGAAATAACCATTTTACGAGATGGTGTCTGGATTGAAACTCGTCCTTTAGCGGGCCTAGATATGGATCAGATCATTAATAAAATGGTTGGCCGTGACTTAACACATCGATTCCCAGAAAAAACCAACGTGGTTAAAGAAGTTATTTTAGAAGTAAAAGATCTCACTGCCACCAACCAACCTTCCATTAATCATGTCAATTTTAATCTACATAAAGGTGAAATATTAGGCGTTGCTGGATTAGTGGGTGCAAAACGAACAGATATAGTAGAAACCTTATTTGGTATCCGCGAACGTAGCTCAGGCGAAATCATTTTACATGGTAAATCCGTTGCTAATAAAGATGCGCATGCTGCAATTAATAATGGCTTTGCACTAGTAACAGAAGAGCGCCGAGCAACCGGAATTTATAGCAATTTAGACATAACATTTAACGCTTTGGTCGCGAATGTCGAGCAATATAAAACGAAAAGTGGTTTGCTCAGCAACAAAAAAATGAAAAGCGATACACAGTGGGTAATTGATTCAATGAGCGTTAAAACACCAACGCATGAAACTAATATTGGATCTCTTTCTGGTGGTAATCAACAGAAAGTAATCATTGGTCGATGGCTATTAACTAACCCTGAAATTTTAATGCTTGATGAACCTACACGTGGGATTGATGTAGGCGCAAAGTTTGAAATTTACCAGTTGATACTCAGCCTCGCCAATAAAGACAAAGGCATCATGATTATTTCATCTGAAATGCCTGAACTGTTAGGTATCACAGACAGAATATTGGTAATGAGTAATGGCCGCGTTGCTGGCATTGTGAATACCAAAGAAACCACTCAAAGTGAAATTTTAGCGCTCGCAGCACTCTATTTATAAAAGGATTTAACCATGGACACACTGAAGAAACTCGGCGGGATGCGATACCTCAAAGAAGGTGGTATCTACGCGGTTTTATTTATTTTGTTAGCAATTATTGTTATTCAAGAACCCTCATTTTTAAGTTTACGAAATTTAAGTAATATTTTAACTCAATCTTCTGTACGTATTATTATTGCATTAGGTGTAGCAGGCTTAATCGTCACCCAGGGCACCGATTTATCAGCGGGTCGCCAAGTGGGTTTAGCGGCAGTATTATCGGCCACTTTATTACAGGCTGCGGACAATGTTAATAAAGTATTTCCAGACCTAGGTGATATTCCAATTGTTGCCGTAATTATTGCAGTTTGTGCGGTGGGCGCGTTAATTGGACTTATCAATGGTATTATTGTCGCCTATTTAAAGGTAACTCCCTTTATCGCAACCTTAGGCACTATGATCATCGTTTATGGTGTTAACTCTTTATACTTTGATACGGTAGGTGCATCACCGATTGCAGGTTTTGACGATCGTTTTTCTAACTTTGCGCAGGGCTTCATTCGCTTAGGTGACTTTAAACTCTCCTATTTAACCTTCTATGCCGCTATCGCTATTTTCATTGTCTGGATAATTTGGAATAAAACTGTTTTTGGTAAAAATATCTTTGCCATTGGTGGTAATCCAGAAGCTGCTAAAGTATCGGGCGTAAATGTGCCTGTTACATTACTTAAAATCTACGCATTATCAGGTATCTTTTATGCTTTTGGGGGCATGTTAGAAGCCGGTCGTATCGGTAGTGCAACTAATAACTTAGGCTTTATGTATGAGCTTGATGCAATTGCCGCCTGTGTTGTAGGTGGGGTTTCATTTGCAGGTGGTGTTGGTCGCGTACTTGGTGTGGTTACTGGTGTACTTATCTTTACCATTATCAACTACGGTATGACCTATATTGGTGTTAGTCCATATTGGCAATACATTATCAAAGGTAGCATCATCATCTTTGCGGTTGCCTTAGATTCAATGAAATATGCTAACCAAAAATAAAAATTAGCTTGGGTCTATTGACCTTATAAGGGCAAAGGAAATACCTTTGCCCTTAGCTATTTTAAAAGAAATCGTTACATATCTTTTAAAGGTAAAATTTTTCAGTCTTAATTTTTATTCTTATCCTCTCCAACTTCACCATTTTCACCTTTTACCCCAATGCCAACGAGTAAAATTACAGGCAGCCACCTCTTCGGCGGTGAATGCAGTAAAAAGCACCAAAGCGGGTTGTCAGGCTTCCGCTAAGGCCACACAAGAAAGCACGACGTCATTAGATTCAATGACAACAATTGTGGAAATAAACGCGCTTAATATGCAAATAGCAGCCGCAGTTGAGCAACAAAGTGTCATCAGCAATGAAATATCACACAATATGACTATGATTCAAAGTAGGGTTATAGGGCTTGCGAAAAATGATGCAGAAACGCTCAACAACAGCAATGAAATTAAAAATAACAAAACACAATTAGTGAAAGTAGTTGAGCATTTTAAAGTAAAATAAATAGCCTAGATCTGATGAAACCAAGCGGAAATGATAACGTTTGGTTTCATTTTTAAACTATTAAAAACTAATGCTAATTAAAGCACAGTGATAGTTGATAATGGTAATGTGCTTTATCTAGTAGAAACTCCTTATGCACACTTGGACTCCAAGAATCGTCGCCACCAACGCCCATATGAAAACCATCTAAACACACATAAAGTTTCTGTTCAGCCACCAGTTCATTTGTATGCTTAGCCGCCGCTAAATTTGCTTGGCTATGACGACTAACACTAAAGTGAAAATCACCAGCAATCAGTAAATTACCAATTGAAGCTTCTTTAACGTCGCAACGCAAACCATTTTCAGACGGGAATATATACCCTGTATGCATCGCTTCAATTGAACTTGCATAACGACCAATGTGCGCAGATAAAATACGATCCGGATAATTTTCCAGTGGGCCTCGACCAAACCATTTAACTTCTTCATTGATATCTTCAACAACTAATTGCATCCCGACTCGCGGCAGAGGAGGCAATGATTTAGCGGCTTGTACATTGACATTAATTAACGCGCGACCTTGATTATTGAAGGCATATTGCCACTGGCTAGTGATCAACAGGTTATCATTAAAATAATAACCAAATTGCACCTTCACAATAACCTCATGTATAAATGTAACCGCTTCTATTGCTATACACTGCACAGACAAATTTGCTAAACCTGCATTCTGCCAGCGGGTAGTCCAAGCATTAGGATCAACACAGTTGGCTTCGCTAGTACCGATATCATTGTCTAATGGTGCTCGGTAAAAATTATCCGTCGGCCCATGTAATAGCTTATTAACACCATCAACGACCCATTTGCTAATCAAACCCTGTTGTTTATCTATTTCAACCTGAAATCCAATGCCGTTAATCGTAATCGTTTGGTCTGTTTCAACTAATTCAGGCGCTTTTCCTTTTTCGATAGCAATATCTGCTAATCCTAGAGCCGCTTTTAATGGCATCTGTTCAGTGGCAACCACAAAACCTTTTTCAGCCCAGGCGGTATCATCACTTAACAACACCTCAATATTAAGAAAATAATCACTGCCAGCTCGTTGCGGCGGATAAACATCAAGCAAAGTAAGTACTTGCTCACTTTCAGCCCTTACTTGAAGAGGTACATCGCCACTAGCAATCACTTCTCCGTCTTCAGTGATCGTCCAGTGTATGGTTTCATTATTAGTATCAATAAAAAGGTTTTCGCTGTTCACCTTAATACTGATGTTTTCACCATTTATTAACTCAAATTGATAAAACTGTTGCGCTTTCTTAACATCAAGTAAACCAGGGTGAGGTGTTCTATCGGGAAACATCAATCCATTAATACAAAATTGTCGATCATTAATTTGATCACCAAAATCACCGCCATAGGCCCAGAAGTCGACACCATTTGGATCTGTTTTGGTTATACCTTGGTCCACCCAATCCCAGATGAATCCGCCCTGTAAACGTGGATATTCTCGAAATGCCTGCCAATATTTATCGAAACTACCTAAGCTATTACCCATCGCGTGGGCATATTCACAAAGGATCAACGGGCGTTGTTCATTAGACAGTGATAACCATTTTTTAATGCTATGTTTAGGCACTACCTGTGCTGCATTAGGCAGCAATACATCTTCATCTACTCGTGCATACATGGGCACAATAATATCCGTAGCCGCAGTATTTGCTCCACCACCTTCATATTGCACAGGACGCGTTGGATCTTTCAGTTTAGTCCACTGATACATAGCATGATGGTTATGACCAATACCAGACTCATTACCTAATGACCAAATGATAATAGAGGGATGATTTTTATCTCTTTCAACCATACGTGTCATGCGACGCATATAAGCATTCAACCAACTCAAATCGTTAGACAAACGCGACATAGGAAACTGACCATGCGTTTCAATATTGGCCTCATCTACTACATATAAACCATACTGGTCACAGAGTTCATACCACATAGGGTGATTAGGGTAATGAGCGGTGCGCACCGCATTAAAATTATTTTGTTTTAATAACTTAATATCGAGCAACATATCTTGGTAAGAAACAGCGTGGCCTTTTTCAGGGTGATGCTCATGACGATTAACCCCGCGTATTAACAACGCTTTACCATTTAATTTAAGTTGTCCTTGCTCGATTTCAATCACTCTGAAGCCCACTTGATAAGCTTCAGAGTCAAGGACTTCACCATCCTCACTAAGCAAACAAACAACCACACGATATAAGTATGGGGATTCAGCACTCCATTTGTGCGGGCACGGAACATTGATATGATGTTCAGCGAGGTTGTTAAAGCCTCCTTTTTCATCGATTATCCGTTCGCCAAAGTTAGCTACAATAGGCTCAGTAACTGCATTTAAGTCAGCATCAAAAAGCTGAGTTTGCACATAACAGTTTGCAGTTTGTGTATTTTTGAAGCTGCTTAACTGGGTTGATACATGTAGTGTGCCATGATTAAAACATGCATCTAAATCGGTTGTGATAGTCACATCTTGTATTGCTACAACGGGTTTACTGAGCAAACACACATCACGAAAAATACCGCTTAACCACCACATATCTTGGTCTTCTAAGTAAGAACCGTCAGACCAGCGCAACACCATTACCGTTAATTGATTATTACCTTCACGTAAATGTTCCGAAAGGTCGAACTCACTGGCTAAACGACTATCCTGTGAGTAACCCACCCAAATACCATTACACCAAAGATGAAAAGCCGAGTTTACACCATCAAAATTGATACGTTGCTGGCGCCCTACCCATGCTTTAGGTAGTTCAAAATTCACACGGTAAACTCCGGTTGGATTATCTGCAGGCACAAAAGGAGGTTTATCTTCAAAGGGATATTTAAGATTGGTATAAATGGGTTTATCGTACCCTTGTAATTGCCAATTACTAGGTACCGTAATTTCAGGCCAATGACTATCATCAAAGGCAACATCAATACAATCACTTGGCACTAATTCTGGCTTAGAGAATAATTGAAATGCCCATTGTCCGTTTAATAAATGCTGAAATTCAGAATCTTGTTTGTGACGAGCCGCTTCTGAAGAGTGAAATGCATGAAGAGGTGCATGGGCAGGCATTACATTTTGTGCAGTTACATGCTGGTTTTCCCAATCACGTGCTTTGATTATTTCCGAAAATGCTCTCATTTTATTCCTCTCTCAAATAGGCTCATTTGCTCAATGATAATAATTGCTGGATCTATCTTGCTGATTAAAATCACTTACTTTTCTGCGTAACATGTACAGCTGATAATCAATATAATCGACACAAACAATACATAATAAACATCAAAGGGAGCAGCTAAACAGCAATATAATTCTTAAATTGTACACTGCAAAATAAAAGTGTAAACGATTACAATTTTTCATCTAAGGGTTAATTTCAATTATTAGATCTAGCTTATGATTATATAGTGAAGGTTACACTTAGCACTTGAATTCAAGGTAGAGATAAGATGCTAAAAATAGTGAAAATGGAGGCATAAATGAGGACGTAAATGGAGACGAACGTGACTACAAAAATTGCAACGCACGTCGTCAGGGTCATCCTATCATCTATTTTTCCAATGTCTGTTTGGCATTAAAAATAGGTAAAAAATGCACCATAAACAAAACCAAGATAGCCAAATAAACACAATACCCTTCAAAGCCAATAGTCTCATGATTACTTGCAAGCGAGCTTGTTAGCCAGGTACTAAAAAAAGGTAATACAAATATAAAAATAGGGACTGTCGTTTTTAAAATCCAACTTTGCAGCGGCGCTTTTGACAGGCTTTCTCGTAACTTTTGTACGCTAGTAATGACTAATAAAAACCAAGGAATAAAAAAGGCAGGTAATGCAAAGTCAGGATAAATAATCGCCACTGATTGCAAGATTTCATCACCTTTTACTAGCACCAACAAGATAAGAAAAAAAGCTATCCATGCACAGAGGGTCATTACATGATTAAAAACGGCATTTTTTTGAATATTTTCTTTTTCCAAAACTGACTTCCTAAAATAAACTGATTGATACTCGATTAATAAAGTGTGAGCTTATCTTGTTAAGGTATAGATACCACAAGATGCTTTAAATTTTGTTAGCAAACGCTTTAAAAAAATAAGTAATAATATTCATAACTTACAACCATTTCGACAAGTTAACCATTCCATCAACAATCCCTAGGTTTATGTATTTAAGTTACTGTATTTAGATTACTGTATTTATCCACTTACATATCATTTAGATATACTTGCCCCAACATACAAGTTTTAATTAAAAACACTTCTAAACCACAAAAAAATAAATTTAAACAACTATTAATCAAAAAAACAGTGTTTAACAACTCATTATAGGTGGTTATAATCGCACTATTAAACTAACATTCAAGCTCATAAGGTTAGGTACTAAAAGGCTGCTGAACTTTAAAGCTTTTAATCTACTATCAATAAAAGTAATTAAATTAAATATAAAAAATACAGCGTGCCATGCTTACAATAAAATTGTAAATAGTCGCAATTTCAATAATTAAATAATTTTTTTTAAGCAATAAACCAGCAACAATATTTTCTTTTATTTCATCTCATGAAATAAGTATTACCTACTAAACAACTTAATTTAAATTTATCGCTATCAATAAAATCCCTCTGGAGACGATTAATGGACCATGCATTAGAAAAAAGCGAAAAAAGAAAAAAGCTCCTTCGCGCAGGTAAAATGCATGCGGTACATTGGTTGATTGTATTACTTTCGGTGATACTAACTTTTAGTGCCTGGTATTATTCGCAGTTTCAACAAGCACAAAAACTTGAGATTCAATTTAAACGTGAAGCAGAGAAAGTCGTTAATTCAGTAAAAGAGCGAATGACACTTTATGAGAATGTATTATGGGGCGGTGTTGCTTATATCGACGCTGTGAATTCAGATAATGTTATTAATCCAAGTGATGTGGCGCATTCAAGTATCACTCATCAACAATGGTCTGCCTATTCAAACAGCTTGAAAATAGATACTAATTATCCTGGCATCAATGGTTTTGGTATTATTTACAATGTACAACCTAAACATTTCGATGAGTACTTACAAGCACAACGCATGCAAAGACCAGACTATAAAGTACACCCAACTCATGATAATCCTGAGTATTGGCCGATCACCTATGTTGAGCCGGTTGAGACAAACAAACAAGCGGTTGGACTTGATGTTGCCTTTGAAGATAATCGTTACTCATCAATAAAAAAAGCAAGAGATTCTGGAAAGGCATTACTAACAGCACCGATCACTCTAGTGCAAGATGATAGGCAAACACCAGGTTTCCTTTTTTATACGCCATTTTACCAAAATGGGCTTAAACCTGACAATATAAAGCAACGCCGAGAATTGATTGCAGGTGTCACCTATGCTCCTTTTATTATGGAAAAACTAATGAAAGGAACACTGGCTGAAAAAAACCGCCATGTGAGTATTCAGATATGGGATGGAGAAAACCTATTATTTGATGATCATTCTAATGGCAACACCGCAGAAGCAGATCCTGATCCACTTTTTTCTAATAAAATCGATACATCCTTATACGGTCGTACTTGGACATTTTTAATCCAGTCAAATATTAGCTTTAGACAAGACACAAGCTTAAATCAGTCTTCAGTCATTCTAGTGGGCGGCTTAGTCATTGATGCCTTACTACTGATGTTATTTTTGTTTTTAACCAAGGCTAACAGACAAGCATTAAAATATGCGGATCAAATGACAGCAGAGTTAAAAGATCAAACCAAACATTTAGAAAAATCGAATGGGGATTTAGCACAATCTATCGCAGACTTGGAAAAATCAAATAAGGATTTAGAAAAATCTAATAGTGACTTAGAGCAGTTTTCCTATGTTGCCTCACACGACCTTAAATCTCCTCTCAATGCCATCGAGCAATTAGCAAGCTGGATAGAAGAAGATTGTGAAGAGCTACTGCCCGATGACTCTAAAAAACATTTAGTTTTATTACGTCAGCGCAGTAAACGTATGCTTAAACTGCTCGATGATCTATTAACTTATTCTCGTCTGAATCTAGCTACCATTACCAATAATAAGGTCAATTTAGCTGAAAAAGCACAAGACATATTATCATTGCTGGAAACCAACGATAACTTTACTTGTATTGCACCAAATATTGATATCAATATTCCACAGGCCCCCTTTGAAATAGTATTAAGAAACTTAATTTCTAACTCGATAAAACATCACGACAAAGCAACTGGTCAGATCATCCTTTCTTATACTGAAAAAGATAACTTCCATGAAATATCGTTATACGATGATGGCCCAGGCATCCCTGAAGAGTTTCATAATAAAGCCATGGAGATGTTTCAAACTTTACAGTCTCGAGATAAAGTAGAAGGAAGTGGCATGGGGCTTGCTATGATTAAACGTATTGTTGAACATTACCGTGGCAGGATGAATATTGTGTCTGATGGAAAGCGCGGTACCACCATAAATATTTTATGGCCGTTGAATGAAGAAACATAGAACAAGCCCAAACAATGACAAAAAATTGACAGCATTGCCAATATTTGTGACAAAATAAAAGCGCTTAGAAAATAAAAATATCCATTAAAAAGGTTAAATAATATTGGAAAATACAAATGAAATAACGTTGTTACTAGTTGAAGATGACGACATCGACGCGATGACCATTCAACGTAGTTTCAAAAAACAAAATATTACTAATCCGATAGTAAGGGTTTACGATGGCCTCGAAGCGTTAACATTATTAAAAAAAGGCGAAGTCGCTCCACCATTGGTGATTATCCTAGACTTACAAATGCCAAGAATGGGCGGCATTGAATTTTTAAAAACATTACGTGCTGATCCAAAATTATCGAATTTAGTGGTTTTTGTTTTGACCACCTCAAAAGCAAAGTCAGACATCATATCCAGTTATGGCGAGCATATTGCAGGATACTTTGTAAAAGGCCAGACCGGAGATAGATTCTCTGGCTTAGTAAGCATGCTAGAAAATTATTTTGAAATTGTTCATTTAACCGAAGAATAAAATCTAAAATTAAAATCGTCATTACTTCAAAGATAGGATTTAAGGATATGGTAGCAAAATGAACATACTCATTGTTGATGACGATATGATCGATAGAGAGATGATCATAAGAGCATTAAAGCGCAGCGATATTCTATGTAATATCACCCAAGTTGAAATGGTCGATCAAGCGCTTGAAA
Source organism: Vibrio sp. 1-Bac 57 (assembly GCF_037546855.1). Classification (NCBI taxonomy): domain Bacteria; kingdom Pseudomonadati; phylum Pseudomonadota; class Gammaproteobacteria; order Vibrionales; family Vibrionaceae; genus Vibrio; species Vibrio sp. 1-Bac 57. The sequence goes on from NZ_JALAAC010000003.1 coordinate 213,904, forward strand.
TATTAGCTCACACTGCATTTGATGTCGTATTACTAGATTACAACTTACCGCAACGTAAGGGAATCGAGCTATTAATTGAATTAAAAGATATGCCGGCGAAACAAAAAGCGGTAGTGATCATGACCAGTACATCCAGAGAGGATGACTTAGCCGTTAATAGCATTAATGCCGGTGCACAGGACTTCTTAGTTAAAACAGAGATCGATGCCTTTAGGCTGCAAAGAGCCATTGCTAATGCACAAGTACGCGCTTCACTAGAAAAAGAGCTATTACTAAGCCATCAACGCACAAAAGAGCTTGCAGAACGCGACAATCTAACCGGCTTAGCTAATCGTTACTATTTTGACGAATCATTAAGTCATGAAATAAAAAAACAACAAAGAGATAAAAGTACACTCGCGCTTTTATTAATCGATTTAGATCATTTCAAATATGTTAATGATAATTATGGGCATGATGTAGGTGACCAATTATTAATTTCAGTAACTAAGCGGATCACTGCTTGCTTGCGCGGGAGTGAGTTATTTGCACGTTTAGGTGGCGATGAGTTTGCTATTACATTAACTAATTTAGAGTCAGTGTATGGAGCTAGTACTGTAGCAAAACGAATTATAGAAGCATTACAGCAGCCTTTCGAAATAGGCTCTCATGTGATCACTTCCGGTGCAAGTATTGGCATTGCACTTTGCCCTGGTGACAGCGGTGAGGTAAAAGAGCTATTTAAATTTGCAGATATTGCGATGTATCGTTCTAAAAGTGATGGTCGTAGCCAGTTCTGTTTTTTTGAAGCCAAAATGCAGGAAGCATTTTTAGAAAATTTCTTAATTGAAAGGCAGTTACGCACTACGCTTGAAAACAAAGGGTTTTATTTACTTTATCAACCAGTTATTGACTCATTAACGGCAAAAATAACAGGTGTGGAAGCGTTAATACGATTTGATGTTGAAGGTGTTAGTCAGCGCCCAGATATATTCATTCCCATTGCTGAAAAATCTAGATTGATCATAGAGATTGGCCGTTGGGTGGTAGTAGAAGCCATTATGCAATTGAGTATTTGGCAAAAAACACTTAATCCCGCATTCACTATGTCGATTAACTTATCCTCAGTACAGTTAACCGATGAAGGGTTAATTGAATTTATCAAATCTACCTTAAGCACTTATTCTGTTGATGCTAGCAATATTGAATTTGAGTTAACCGAAACGGCTTTATTAGTTGAACAGGAAAATAGTACGAAGATGATCCAAAGCATCAGTGACTTAGGTTGTAAAATTTCATTAGATGATTTTGGTACAGGATTCTCATCTATTTCACATTTACACACTTTTCCAATTAATACCGTAAAAGTGGATAAAAGCCTAATGCCTAGCTCCTCTCCGGAAGAAAATACCAAGCCCTTCTTAGCGGGCTTAGTTGTTATGCTCCAGTCCTTAAAGTTAAATATTATTGCCGAAGGCATTGAAACAGAGGCAGACCTTAACCTGTGTATCAAACTAGGCATTAATAAAATGCAAGGTTATTACTTTGATAAACCGCTACCGACACATGAACTAGAAAGGCTTTATTTATAACTAATAATAACCGCATCATTACACTTTTTAGTCATTTACTAACAATAAAAAAGTGTAATGAAATAAGGTAAAATGAAGAGTTGTAAAACGAGAAGTTAAAATTACAAAGGTAAAAAGATAAAGTAAATCAACGTTATATTGTAATTTACTTTATCATCTTTATTATCTTTTCTGTTCCCACTTATCCTTCTTCGCTAGCGAGTAATAAAGCACATTCTGCGGGTAAGGTGAAACTCAATTGTTGTTGTGCCTCGAGGTGCCAATCTTCACTGTGATTATCAAATCCTGAAAAATACTGAGCATTGGTCATCAACTCGAATCGTTCGAAAGTAAATGACACCGATTTTTGTCCAAGATTAATTGCATAAATACTTGTTTTACCTTGCTCAAAACGTCCAAAAACAAAGCTTTTGTCCTGCGCATAAAGCGTATGATAACAGCCCTGCTGAAGCTCTATTCTGCTTTTTCTTAGATTAATTAAACGTTGGTAAAAAGTAAAAATATCACTATTTTTATCAAGGTCGCCCCAAGGAAAACAGCGGCGATTATCGGGGTCATTTCCGCCTTGCAAAGCAACTTCTGTCCCATAATACAAACAAGGTGTTCCAGGATAACTAAACAACATCATACTGGCTGCCTTTAGCCTATTTAGATCCCCGTTTAATTGATTAATAAACCGAGATGTATCATGGCTATCTAGTTGATTGAGTTGCGCTAATTGATTTAACCAAGGTATCTTAGCGCGACTTTCAGTTAACCAGTGATCAAAGGCTTGAGCATCTATCTCAACCCTATGATAGGTAATATCTAAACCTGCAAAAAAAGCACGGACGGGATGAGCAAAACCATAATAATTCATCGCGCCATCTTCTTGATCACCTTGCAACCACTGTGTGGCCTCATAAAAATGCTCACCCACGATATACGCCTCAGGATTAACCGCTTTGGCAGACTCCCTAAACGCCCTGACATAGTGCGCATTATTATAAGCATTGGTGCCTTCACCTAGCATGTGGATCACATCAAAACGCCAACCATCTATATGATAAGGTGCTTTTAACCAGTGTTTTACAACCGATGACTCTGCTTTATAAATATAATTTTGCACTTGTTCGTTTAAAAAATTCAGTTTTGGTAGGTTATCAACCCCTTTCCAAGCAAAGTAATAATCCTCTTTGCTATTCGGCTCACCTAAAAAAACATAATAGTCGCGATAGGGAGAATCAGGGTGCTGATAAGCACTATCTTTAAAATGTTGATAGCGACCAAACCAAGGATGTTCACAGGATGTATGATTAAATACAGCATCGAGCATTATTTTCATGCCACGCCGATGAATATCATCGCTTAGTTTTGCAAAATCAGCATTATCACCAAAGTGAGGGTCAATATTAAGATAATCCGTCGTGTCGTATTTATGGTTACTAGGGGAAGTAAAAATAGGATTTAAATACAGAGCACTGATACCAAGCTCCTGTAGATAACCTAACTTATTTTGAATACCTTGTAAGTCACCGCCATAAAATTCACTCGCCCCCGTGGACTGATGCCCTGCACTAGCAACAGGCTCTCCCCATTGCTTAGCAATAATGGCATTTTCACCTCCACGATACAGGTACTCACCGGTTTTCACCGAAATGTCAGCATTTCCTTGGCAAAAGCGATCTGGAAAAATCTGATAAAAAACCTGCTCTTTGATCCATTCTGGAGGTCTATCTTGAGTATTAAATTTAAAGTGAGTTTCTCGCCCAGGAATACGCTCAAATTGCCCCGCCGCAGTCAACCAAATTTGGCCTTTTTCGGTTAAACACTTAAACGCATAATAAGTATTATCAATGTGAGTACTGATAGGAATTGAAGCTTGGTAAAGGCGATATGTATTGCCATCCAACTTACCATCCAACTTACCATCCTCTTCACCATACCCCTCACTATTAACATCATCACCTAGGTGAAAGTCATTTTGAATAAGCTCAAGGGCAATAAGTCTATCTTCATTGTCTGGTTCACAACGAATAAAATGAGAAGTAATTAAATGCTCAGGATCATGACACAACAAGCGAATGACGAGTGTATCGTCCTGTTGAGTGACCCACTGTTTAGTTTGTCCATGAAATAAAAAAGGCTTAGATGACAAAATAACAACTCCTTACGTAAACACTTAAGTATTAACAGTATTCAGATTATTTATTATTAAATCTAGGTTTTTAGGCTGAATCTGACTAGTTTATATAAAATATCGGATAAGTGATTGGATTAATGAAATGAATAATAATGGTAATGGTAATGGTAATGGTAATGGTAATGGTAATGGTAATGGTAATGGTAATGATAATGGTAATGATAATGGTAATGGTAATGATAATGGTAATAATCGGTTTAGATAATGATCGCTTTAAAACAGCGGTCCTTAAAAAGACAATGTTGAACTTAAAGTATGTACCTTAAGTTCAACATAATTTATAAAGAGTTGTTGTTGATGAGCATCAAGAATTAAACACTAACTAGCAAAAAGCTTAGTATTGACGGACTTTTTTAACCATCGCATTCATCTTATCAGCAGCTTGGTTAATTTCAGGTTTATCAGCTACTTCTGCAATCCCACAACGCCACCAAGATTCATAACCATGAGTCATACTTTTAGGCAGTACTTTTACATCGATTAAAGTCGCAACCGTTTGTTTTTTAGCATCAGCAATTGCTGCAATTAACTCCTCATCGTTACGTACAGTATAAGTGACGCAACCGTAGCTTTCGGCATTCTTAGCGAAATCAACGGGCACAGACTTACCCGTTAACTTACCTGTTTTGGCATCTCTAAAGCGATTTTCCGTACCAAAGCTGCCCATGCCGTTGTCCATTTGTAAATTATTAATACAACCAAAACTCATGTTATCTAATAATACGATATCGATTTTAATACCCTCTTGAATCGCCGTTTGTAATTCAGAGTGCAGCATCATGTAAGAGCCATCACCTAATACCGCATACACAGGTTGATCGGGACAAGCTATTTTTGCGCCAATTGCACCAGCAATTTCATAGCCCATACACGAGTAACCATACTCCATATGGTAAGTATCTTTTTGTTTAGGTCGCCAGACTCGTTGTAAATCAGAAGGCAATGATCCTGCTGCGCCTACTATAATTGCATCATCGGATAGCTCTTGGTTTAAAAGCCCTAATACACGTGTTTGCAATAATTTAGATTGTAGTACTTCAGCATACTCATCCAGAATTGTATTATCTAAATGCCCTTCTACTTCTGGTTCAAATTTATCTTGGTCATAACTAACATTATCAAGACGGTTAAGTTCTGTAGCCCAAGCACTACGAGCATTAACAATCTGATCAGTATACTCAGACTGGTAACCTTGTTTCTCTAATGCGTCAGACAATGCATTTAAAGCCACTTTAGCATCAGCAATAATACGAACGCCATCTAGTTTATAAGCGTCGAAACTGGCTACATTAATATTAATGAAGCTCACATCTGGATGTTGATATTGTGATTTTGATGCCGTAGTGAAATCAGTCATTCGCGTACCAACACCAATAATAATATCCGCATCTTTAGCTAAAACATTGGCAGAATAAGTGCCCGTTGAACCAATACCGCCACAGTTTAATGGATGATCAAAAGGCACCGCACTTTTACCTGCTTGTGTTTCACCAAATGGAATATTAAATTTTTCAGCAAAGGCCTTAAATGCATCGTGAGCTTCTGAATAACGTACTCCACCACCACAAACTAACAATGGTTTTTTCTTGCCTTTAAATGCTTCTACAGCTTCTTCAATCATGGCTTCTGAAGCAGGGCGACGCTCAATACGATGAACACGCTTTTTGAAGAAATATTCAGGGAAATCATAGGCTTCACCTTGCACATCTTGAGGGAGAGAGATAGTCACAGCACCCGTATCAGCAGGATCTGTTAACACACGCATAGCATTAATCATGGCGGTCATTAATTGCTCAGGGCGTACAACTCGGTCGAAATATTTAGAAACAGGACGGAACGCATCATTGGTTGAGATTGAATAATCATGAAACTGTTCAATTTGTTGAATAACAGGATCAGGCTGGCGCGAAGCGTATACATCACTAGGCAACAGTAAAACAGGAATGCGATTAGCCGTTGCCGTAGCAGCTGCCGTGATCATGTTTGCACTACCAGGGCCTACAGAGGCACTAACGGCATATATTTTCTTTCTTTTATGTTGTTTGGCAAAACCTACAGCTATTTGTGCCATGCCCTGTTCATTACAACCTTGATGTACGATTAAATCGCCAGGATCTTGCTCTAAAGCTTGGCCTAACCCAAGTACATTGCCATGCCCAAAAATAGTAAACACACCATGTACAAATTTTTCTTGCTGGCCATCGACCTCAACATATTGTTGATTTAAGAACTTTACTAAGGCTTGTCCGGTAGTTAATCGAAAGGTGTTCATATATTTGCTCCAGGGTAATAATAGGCTTTTTACAAACCATACAAAACATTAAAAATGCAAAATAGAAAATAAATTTCAAACGTAATGCATAATATTAACGAAATGGGTTGATTAATAGTGGTTTGATATAAAAGTGTTAAACGCATCATGTTATATTAACAACTACAAAATAATAACAATGCAACATACTGTTTTAAATGAATATATTTAAAGTAACAATAATATTAAGCACTTATCTAAAAATAACTACAATACAATTAACAGAAAATAGGGAATAAAGAAAAGCTCAATAACTGCTTATAATAAACATATCAAAAACAAAAAATAGAAAATATTTTTCAATAGATAAAATTAAAAATATTGAGATCGAATGAAATATAGGTTCTATTTAAGCGAAAGGATAAATGGATGTATAAAAAGAGGCGAAAAGAGTACTAATAACTCCTTACAGTAAAGGAGTTATTTTATAAATGATAAATAAGAAATAACCGGCTATTTAGCCACATCAAGGTTGAAGTGCCTATTAGACAACTCTGCTAGCTGTTATCTGTTATAGGGTTATAGGTTATAGGTTATAGGTTATAGGTTATAGGTTATAGGTTATAGGTTATAGGTTATAGCATTAAGCCTACGGCTAGCGTCTGAGCAATAAACATCGCGCAGGTTAAAGAGCGAAAACCCAACACATCGTTTTCAACAATCTCAAAACAAATATCTGCTTTTCGGCCATACTCACTCATTTGATGGTCAGTAATAGCAACAATCTTAGCGCCAACTTTATCTGCACGTTCAATAGCAGAAATAGATTCCTGCGCATGCGGTTTAAAGGTAGTGATCAACAATACATCACTGTCTTTCATCTGTTTTAGCATCGGCGAACTCATACCACCGGGGCCATCTAACAGGACGACGTTTAAGTCTTCTTTTATCAGCATATATGAAAGATAACTAGCAACGGGGTAAGCTCGTCGCGCACCTTGCACATAAATGGTTCTCGCATTTGCAAGTAACTTGATTGCATCTTCTAACTTAGAGGGTGAAATCCCCACCAACACATCTTCCATGGCTCTAATATTTGAATCACCTAAACTTTCAAATATGCCTTGGATAGAGTCAACTTGCATTGAGCCTTCTTGCTTTGCTCGTTTAATACGTTCTTTGTAATCTCGCGGTTTATGAAAATACTGATCACTGAACAGTAATTGCATTTTACTAAAGCCATCAAAGCCAAAAGTATTAGCAAAGCGACTTAAGGTAGAGATAGGAACACCGGCTTTAACTGAAATGACTGACATGGTTTCAAAAGCGACAACCATCGGTTCTTCAGTAATAAAATCAGCCACTTGTTTAAGGCGATTACTTAAGCTGTCATAACGGTCGGCAAGGATATCTTTGAATGTGTCTAATGTTGTTGCAACTTCAATTTTATTCGGCATTATTTTTACTCTCAAAAAAACACCTAAGTCACTACTTAGGTGTTAGTAAAGGTTAACCAATAACACAGTCTAAGACAATAATTTAAAGCATCGAATCGCTTCTTCTCTGACATGAGGCATGGCTTTCTTCATAAAATACAGGCGATCAAATTTTTCAGCTTCAGCATTCATATAATCGCGTAAATTATGCCCCAATGCTTGTCGTAAAGAAGTGCCGATATTAAATTTTGAGACTCTGGTTTTTTTAAGTTTTAAAATATCTTCATCGCGAATACCACTGGTACCGTGAATAACCAAAGGTTTAGTCACTAATGCTTCAACCTGCTTTAACAACTCAAAATCAATGACACTGGTTGGTTCCGTTAAACGATGTACGTTACCAATCGATAACGCAATACAGTCCAAATCACTTTGCTCTGCATATTGCTGCGCTTCTAAAGGACTGGTATCAATTGTTTTGATATGGTCGCGCCCTTCTTGATAAGGAACAGATCCAATTTCACCTTCAACACTTACACCACATGCGTGCGCTACTTCAGCGACTTTTTTGGTGCGGGCAATATTATCTGCCAGTGAAAGTTGCGAACCATCAAACATCACAGAGCTAAAGCCAGCCTTAATCGCTTGATAAACGATATGTTCTTCATAGGTGTGGTCCAGATGCAACACTACTTTTTGTGAGCTATTTTTAGCTAACTCATTAAACATCGTGGCTGCAATCACAGGCCCATAAAAATCAATCACATCTTTATTGCATGCCAAAATAACCGGCTTTTTAACTTCCTCAGCAGCATCTACAATGGCCCTTGCATCTTCATAACCAAAGATATTAAAGCAAGGTACTGCATAATCACTATTCGCCGCATCAGGCAAAACATCATTTAAATTAACAAGCATAAAAAAATCCTTTTTATTTAAATTTATTAATCATGTCTTTGATACCAGGAATAGTATGTACTTGATATTCATGATGAGGGTCAAAATGTTGCACTAATGATTTAGAGGTTTTACCCACAATAATAGTGAAGTAATACATCTCATAACCCGGTGCAGCAACACTTGGGTGATAGCCTTTATCGATAGCAATAACACTGCCTGATTTAACGTGATAAACCGGTCCACAGTCATCTTCATGTTCATAAAGGAATTGCGCACCAAAACCTTGTCCTGGGTTAAACTGGAACTGATAAACTTCTTCGTAATTTGTTTCTAACTCGCCACGGTCACAATCATGTTTGTGAGCAGGAAAACCAGACCAGCCGCCGGCACCCACAGTAAATAACTCACTGACTAATAAACGGCCACGCTTCGGTGCATTTGCCTGCCCTAAAATATGCTTTATTTTACGGTGCGTTTTAGTATCGTCAGAGCCGTATTGAATTTTGTCTACGGTAGTAACAGCAAAAGGCGCTAGGACTTCATCGTAAAGGCCACCTGCAATCATGATATTCGCTTCATCACTATCACAAGTGATTTCGGCAACCATACCAACAGGCACATAAACAGATTCAGGATCTCCATCCCAAATGCTGGCACGCTTACCAATATTAGGGAAAGTTTGATCACCAACAACGATAGAACAAGTGCCTCCGCCTAAAACGATAACACTTTCATAGCCGGCAACTTGATGCGTAAATGTTTCACCTTTTTTTAACTTAACTGGATTAAAAAAACATAAAGGTGTCGTATCATCATTTACATCAATAATTGGTTGGTTCTTATTGTCAAAAGGTGCGATGTGCTTTCCCATATTAATATTCCTAATTAGTTTTAGTTAGTGAATCAAAATCATATTGTTTGTTTTAACGAGCAGCTTGTTCAAATGTTGCAATAAAAGATTCCAGCTCGTCTTTAGTCGGCATAGCTTCAGTACAACTGGTGCCACTTACGTTAATAGCAGCCGCAGCTGAACCATTACTAACACCTTGCTCTAAAGTACCGCCAGCCGTTAATGTCCAAATAAGCGCGCCAGCAAAAGAGTCGCCTGAGCCAAATGGTTTTTTCGCCTCAACTCTATAGATACCTTGTTCAAATTGATGACCATCTTTGCAATAAACACGCGAACCTAGTTCACCCGCTTTAATGATCACAATCTGTGAATTTCCTTGTAAAAAACGGGCCGCAGTTTGATCATCATCGGTATTACTGGGTGCGACCACTGTTTCCATCATGTCGAACTCTTCACGATTACCAATCACAATGTCCGATAGATTAGCTGCAATACCATAATAAATAGAGGCATCAACATCGCTGCGCCAAGTCATTGGACGATAGTCCACATCTAGTACCACGACGGTGCCAACACTACGTGCATATTGCATTGCTAATAAGGTAGCTTCACGACTTGGACTTGCTGACAATGCCGTACCGGTAACAATTAATGTTTTACTTTTTTTAATATAATCAGGGTCAATTTGTTCTGTTTTCAGCATTAAATCCGAAGCATTATTGCGATAGATTAAAACATCACAATCACTCGGTTTCATTTCCGTAAAGGCGACGGAAGTACGCGAACCACTACCATCAACCATCATGCCATCAAGGTTAATACCCTGTTTTTCCATATAACCCTGTACATAACGCCCAAATGAATCGTCTGCGACACAACCAATAAAACCTACCTTTGCACCCAGCTTATTAATCGCTACGGCAATATTAGCCGCAGAACCACCGACATATTTTTCAAAACCAGAGACATCGGCAATATCCGTATTCGCTTCACGAGCATATAAATCAACACCTGCACGCCCTAATACAATTGCATCTAACGTTCTGTCTTGTAAAAAATTCACTTGTGCCATTATTTATTCCTTAGTCTTTAAAATTAACCCATTGCGAACCGTTATCTGCGGACTCAGCACATTTCTCACAGAGTCGGGTACCTTCAATACCAGCATCAATACCTGGAAACCACATGCTATCTAAAGCGGCTTGATCATTTTCTGCAACGGCATTAAATGCATAGGCAAAACGAGCATATAGATTAGCCCAAGATTCAAAATAACCCTCAGCATGACCACCACCGATTCGATTACATGAAACACCTTGATCATCTTGGTATAGATACGGCATACCTCGGTCTAATACACGAGGCGCTTCACCTTGAATTTCATAACGAAGTTGATTTGGAAATTCATCCCACCATTCAATCGATGCTTTCGATCCAACAATGCGAATTTTTTGTTGATGCATAGAGCCTGAATTAATTGCAGATGCCCATAATGTACCAACAGCACCGCCTTTAAATTTAAGCATCACATGCGCATTATCTTCCAATGGTGCGCGTGATTTAATAAAGCTTTGACGCATGCAACATAGGCTCTCAACTTCCATCTCAGTAATCATTTCACATAAAAAATGAGTATGTGTGCCTAGGTCGCCCAATACATAAGTAGGGCCGGATGCGGCAGGTGTTACACGCCACTTTAAACTTGGATCATCTTTCTCATATTCTTCATTATGAAAACCATGAGCAAATTGCGCATTAACAACACGAATATCACCGAGATCACCACGACGAACCATTTCACGGGCTTGGTGGATCATAGGGAAACCTGAATAACCGTACATCACACCAATAAGGCAGTTATTTTCAGCAGCTAACGCTTTAAGCACATACGCCTCATCCGTGGTAAAAGTCAGCGGTTTTTCACAAATAACATGTAATTTAGCTTCTAATGCTGCTTTACATATTTCAAAGTGAGTGCTGTTAGGTGTCGCAATTGAGACAGCTTGAATACCATCTTCTCGGCATTTTTCCTGTGCAAACATCTCTTTATAAGTTGCATATGAACGCGTTCCGTCAATGCCTAAATTCACCGCAAAATCACGACCGCGATCAGCATCTAAATCAAAGGAGCCGGCAACAAGCTTAAATAAACCATCTCGTTGCGCTGCATTTCTATGCGAATAACCAATTTGACTACCACGACCGCCGCCGACCATCGCCCAACGAATAGGCTGTTTTAAATGACTTTCTTCATTAAACATGTTGTTCTCACATTTCATTAAATAGCAGGAAACAAAACGACTACAAGCGACTAATGAAAGGCCTAACATACTTCGTTAAACCTTCTATACGCATTCATTTCCTAACAAACAAAGGAACCTTGTTACACAGTCAGCGCTTTACAGGCCAAACTTTTGTGCGTAACCAGAGATATTTTGATAAGCCGTTTTAGCAAAAACTAATGGATTAGCCTTGGCAGGATCTTGCTCCGCTTCAACCAATAACCAGCCTTCATAATCGCGTGCTTTTAATGCAGTGAAAACATCATCGTAATTAACATCACCGGTACCAGGTACAGTAAATACACCATCTAATACTGCACTTAAAAATGATTTATCTGCAGCACGTGCCGCTTCCATCACTTCTAAACGTAAATCTTTAAAATGCATATGCCCAATACGATCACCCCAGCGGTTAATAATATTCACGGGGTTACCACCACCGTAAGTAATATGACCCGTATCTAAGGTTAAAAAGACAGAAGGCCCCGTCACTTCCATAAAGGTATCAATGTCTTTTTCGGTCTCACAAATAGTGCCCACGTGATGATGGAAAGACAGCTTAATGCCATGCTCGTTTAATAAATAGTCAGCAACAACAGTGATTTTTTGACCATATTCTTGCCATTGTTGATCGTTTAAAATCACACGTTTAGAAACAGGAATGGCGATATCACCATGTACAGAATTACTCACTTCGCCATATACCATTGCTTTACAACCAGCGGCTTTCAATAATTTAATATGCGTTTGCATCGCTTCAATTTCTTGCTCTGCAGTGTTGGTCATTAAGTTACCGCTAAACCAACCAGATGCGAGAACTAAACCGTGACTTTTAAGTAAAGGAACTAATATTTCAGGATCTCTTGGATATTTAGTGCCAAGCTCAGTGCCTGTAAAACCGGCTTCAGCCATTTCACTTAGACACGTTTCTAGCGGGATATCGCCACCTAGCTCTGGCATATCGTCATTGGTCCAAGTTAAAGGGCTAATACCATATTGAACTTTACTCATACTTATCTCCGGATTAATTGTGGTTACTGAATGAATTGAGCGTACAAGCTTTAAATCCTAATGAGCATTGACTTGTCGCTAGCCAAATCGAATATACGTCAAAAAAAATATAATGAAAATATTTTTCCATTAATACTTAGTGCTTTATCAACTTTTTTTGGAAAAAATTTATTGACCTTCTATTTTCAAGCAAAACAAAAAATTAACATAAAAAACCATTTAAAAATAAAAAGCATATAAAACAACAACTTAATTTGTTTATTTTTTGTTAAATTCACACCCCGTGATAAGCTTAACGTTTCAATAAAAATAAACAGTAAAGAAATAGCGCTTTGATAAAATAAACAATAATATCAACCCACCAATAAAAATGAAAAATATTTTTCTATTGAAAAACTTTATTTGCACACCCAGTAATAGAGATTAATTTTTATTTTAAAAAGACCTATAAACAGCACTTACCGAAACGAGTAAGCCGTAAACGGGTTAAAGCCCTCTCTAAGCCTTATAAATGGCAGTTAGAGCAGGAAAAGATTAAAAACGAAAGCAACGTAAACACAAAATCATAAATGACAGCACATTGACACTTTAAGGAACACAGTATGTTTAATATTGCATTATTTGGAGTTGGAAGAATTGGACGCATTCATGGACAAAACATTCATGATCATGCTCAAACTAATCTTTATTCGGTTATTGACCCCTACGTAGAAGGGCGAGAAGAGATATCTGAAAAGTACGATGCCAAAATTCAAACTACAGAAGAAGCAATGGCAGATCCAAATGTAGATGCCATCTGTATTTGCTCTGCAACGCACACTCACGTCAACCTTATAGAATTAGCGGCAGCCAATGGTAAAGCAGTCTTCTGTGAAAAACCCATCGATCTAGATTTAGCAAAAGTACGTAATTGCCTCAAAGTCGTTGAGCAACACGATACCATCTTATTTATCGCCTTTAATCGTCGTTACGATGCGCACTTTAACGAATTAAAGGGTCGCTTAAGTGAAAATGCAATTGGACAAATTGAGTCACTGATCATTACCTCTCGAGACCCTTCTGCTCCACCAGCAGAATATACTAAGATCTCAGGTGGCATGTACCGAGACATGACTATTCATGACTTCGATATGGCACGTTATTTAATGAATGAAGAACCTACTAGCATTACCGCATACGGTAGTTGTATGGTTGATCCTGAAATTGCTAAAGCCGGTGATATTGATACGTCAGTGGTTGTTTTAACTTTTGCATCGGGTGCGATTGCAACTATTAATAATAGTCGACGCTCAGGTTACGGATACGATCAACGAATCGAAGTACATGGCAGTAAAGGCCTCTTAACTGCAGGTAACATCAATGAAAACTCAGTCAAACAATTCGGTGACCAAGGGACTATTGAAGCAAACCCTGAATACTTCTTTTTACAACGTTATGCAGGAGCCTACAAAAATGAATGGAACCATTTTGTTGAAGTCTTAGGTGGAGCAGAGTCATTATCACCAGGTATAGATGGTGAAAGAGCACTGGCGTTAGCAGATGCTGCACTAGAGTCATTACAGACTAACAAAACAGTGACATTATAAAAAGTGCGCTACTAAAACGTTAAAAATAAACCATCAACAACATGGTTAACTACTGGTATTAAAGAAGGTAAATCAACAGTGGTTTATTTTCTTATTTGCTATCAAAAAGCTTGGATTTAAGTTCAAGATAATGAATAGGTGATTGTATGAAATTTGCATTACACGGCATGTGTTCTTTACATAACAATATTGTAAGCGATATTCGTCTTGCAAAAGAAACCGGCTACCAAGGCTTGGAAATCCATACGGAAAAATTATGGCGTTATATAAATAGTGGCTTAAGCAGTGCCGACCTAAAAGCGAAACTAGATAATGCAGGCATTTTGCCCTCTGCAATTGATATCATCGGCAGTGTTGAAGCACCTGATAAAGCGACACAACAAAGTGTGTTCAAACAAGTTGAAACCCTATGTCAATTTGCAAGCGAGATTGGCGCTCCCACGATTCAAGTAAACTCATTTGAAGGGCTCAATGGCCTATCAGTTGAAGACAACATAAAAATCACCGCGCAAAATATTGCACACATTGCAGATATCGGCAAAGAACATAACATTCGCTTTCAATTTGAAGGTGCAGCGTGGACACCTATTGCAAAATTAGATGATTATCATCGTTTACATGATGCCGTTGGCCGCGATAATTTTGGCTTTGTATTAGATACTTGGCATCTTTGGTCTTGCCGAGGCGCAACCTTAGAGCAAGTCGCTAAAGTAGACAAAGAACTAATTTACAACATACATATTTCCGATGGTCTAAGACCTGGTGAAAACCAACCTTGGGTAGATGAAAAAGAGTTACGAGGTTGCTTAATTGGTGAAGGTGAAATCCCACTACAGGAATGGATTGATGCTATCCAATCTACAGGATATGACGGTTTCTATTCCGGTGAATTTTTAAATGATCAGCTATGGGAAGGTGATCATTATGAGACAGCAGAGAAAATGCTATCAGGCATGAAAAAACTCGTTAAATAACTTTCCTAAAGGCCCCTTACCCTGTTGGCTTCATTGTCGTTCTAACCGACCTAGAGGCCTTTTTTAAGGTCAAAAGCGGCTTAACCACGAAGGCACGAAGGGTGAAGAAGGTTAAGTATTTAATATCAGATTATTTTTAAGTCGTTATTAGTAAAGCATAAATCTTGATTAAAGTTTGTGGGTGTCCAGCTCTTAGGTGTCTCCAGCTCTTAGGTGTCCAGCTCTTTATATGTTGTCGTTCTAACCGACCTTGAGGCCTTTTTTATTGTGGTGCTGAAGCTTGATTCAAACATTGAAGCATCATTATCATAGAAATAATTAAGCCATTTATTTATTAACTACTCGGGTAGATAAGCAGTAAAGTTATTATAATCCTCAAGCACATCTTTTAATACTGTCGGTGATATTGGAATCAGCCCTACGTTTAAACCAAAAGGCTTAAACACTTTATTCAAGATCTCCACGCTTGAGTTGCTTCTATTATTTTCTATATCTGAAAGTTTTTTACGAGAAACATTAACTAATTTTGCATACTTTTCTTGGTTAAAACCTAGTACTTGAATGCGTAGCTGAATTAAAGCATCTCCTTGAGTAATCTCAGAAAATAGTAATTTAGCAATAACACTATTAATGACCGCCTTGCGTAACTGAGCATCTTTAATGGCAGTATTATTAGACGAACGTTGCCTAACTTTAACTTCATCGGCTTCCCCACTATGCACAACAACAGGCACACCGGATAATTTAACTTTCCTCTGTGACTCATCATTTTTAGCATTGATGCGTTCACCCTCACTATTAAATTTCATATTCCTATCTGCATTATGCTTTTTTAAGAAGTTGACGGTATCCGTTAAACTTTTATTTTTCACAACAAGCCCCACTGTTCTAATTTTTCATCAAGAAAGTCAAATCCAATTGCAGGCATATTAACTATTAGTTCGGGAACACCACGCACTATTAACCTCTGCTTTAAACCTACTAACTGACGCGCTGTTGACTTTAGTTCGCTTAATAAGTGTTCTGGTTCAATTAAATCACTCAAGGAGTATGCAATCTCAACAAAGTTAAATGCACCACCAAGCTCTAAAGTTGACGCAGCCCATTTAGTTGTTCGAGGTATACCTTCTGGATCTGCTTTCATAGGTGCAAAGTCATAGATGGGTGTTAACCTTATTCCTTTTTCATCTTTATAGAATGATGTATTTCTTCCGTGGTTATCACTATTACCAAAGGCAACATTTAACAGATCACGACGAACCCATTCGATGATAAATGCCTCTACATCAAAGTGCAGTTTTTTCTCTTTCACCGTATTACTTTCAGTGATCAGCGTAATCAAATCACGTATTGTTTCACCATGATCTAAAATAGCACCAGGTTGTTTTCTTAACATTGAATACACAGATTCCATACCATAACGTTTGGTCGTCCCATCTGCTTGAGTCTCTATATCGAACCTTGGCAACCAAAGTGAATGATAGTTTTCACCTTGTTCTAATTTCATGTTTGCTACAGGTATAGTAATAAACCCCATATCGGTTAACTCATGATAATAATGGTATTCGGTGACGAGTACCGCATCGTTAACTCCCCTTTTATTCCCTCTTGGAAATTTAACAAGATAATACATATCGTCCACATTTGTATTTTCTTGATAGGTATCTATCCAGACAAGATCATCTTTACTACGTCTTAACAAAAGTTTCGGTGCTTCTCCACCCGCACCTGTTGCCCCGCCTGCTGCTGCGCCTCGAGTTTGTGCATAACTCAAAAAGTCTGCAGCTCTGCTTGTGACTTCCGAAACTTGGAAATATTGCGTAGGTATTTTATCAATCGCTTCGATAGACTCTTTAATACGTAAATTGCCAATGGGAGAAATAGTACCGTATGTAAGTAAAACAAACTTTTGTTGATTACTAGACATCCCTTCAGTATCTATTTGGGTTAACCAGTATTTACGACTTGAACCACTAGGAATAATATCGTCAATGAACTTCAACCAGCCTCGTTGACCATTACCATCAAAAAATAATTCAACAGGATGGTTGATAGAGACTGCATGATGGTCATCCTCAGAAAGATGATCAATTGCATAATCAAATTCATAATCAACTTCGCTAATATCATAGGTGTAGTTAGCATTATTCGGGAATGTAATCTTCGCAATATCCTTCCATGAGTTATCAATGAAAGCTTGTACCGTTAGCTCATTTAAATTTTCAAAATTAATCGCCTTCATAGAATTCCCCTCAATAATAATGAACACTATAGCACTCAAAAAAGAACAATTATCGAAATAAAGTTCATTATAGTACTCAATATTTTTTGATATTGAGTTATTAACCACAACCCGACTCATTGATTTGATGTTTAGAGATAATTTATTGAATATCTTCAGATAAAATATTAATGCGTCTTATAGTGCTCAATAATTAACATTAAAATCATTTTTGAGTACTATAATACCCATTTGTGATATTAGGTACTTAACTATATTTAGTATGAATTGAGTAATCGGAACCTGTAGCGATGCTTGGACTGACGGAAATTGAACTGTAAAGGTGATCATTATGAAACAGCAGAGAAAATGCTATCAGGCATGAAAAAACTCGTTAAATAACTTTCCTAAAGGCCCCTTACCCTGTTGGCTTCATTGTCGTTTAAGCGACCTTGAGGCCTTTTTTGTGGACGATCAATAACTAAATAATTACGCCGTAACGATTCAACATCTCTAGCTATGTATTCCTATCTATTCTAATAATTTTTAATATACCTAAATCACTCTGAGGTTATAGCCTGAAGCGCTAGTTTATTTTTCTACACTTACTTTAATGCATAAGAATGCATTGATGAAGGGTAGTAAATTGTTATTTGAAAAAGAGTTATTGGGGTTCATGAAACCGAATACAAAATGACAATGAAGATAATTGAAAATTTCTTTTAATATGAATCTGATTAACAAGATTACGGATGCTAAAGTTCCTGCTAAACGGTTTATTTTACTCAAAAAAATACTGAATGTTTCTACGTTCAGTATTTAATATTTAATATTTAATTATAGTTCGACTAACAAATAAATTAGCCGAACTCTTCTGTTACTTTATAAAAGCTTTTTGAGCCATTATGGGAATGAGAAAGACACTCCCTCTCTTACGCCACTTGATGGCCAGCGCTGTGTAATTGTTTTACGTTTAGTATAAAACTTAACACCATCTGGGCCATAGGCATGTAAATCACCAAATAATGAACGTTTCCAACCACCAAAGCTATGGTAAGAAACAGGTACTGGTAACGGTACGTTAATCCCTACCATACCGACTTCAATATTATCCGAAAAATAACGTGCCGCTTCACCATCACGGGTGAAAATACAAGTACCGTTGCCATATTCATGGTCATTAATTAACTGCATTGCTTCTTCCATCGTTTTTACGCGAATGACCTGCAATACAGGGCCAAAAATCTCAGCTTGATAACTATCCATCTCAGAGGTGACATGATCAATTAAGGTCGCATCAACAAAGTAGCCATTTTCAAAACCTTCCACACTAGGGTTACGGCCATCAACCACTATCGTTGCGCCTTGCTCTTGGGCACTAGTAATAAAACCATTTACTTTTTCTTTATGCGCTAGGGTGATTACTGGGCCGAAATCATTACTGGCATTACTATATTCTCCCACTTTTAATTTTTTCATGCTGCTAGTCATTTTTTCAACTAACGCATCACCAGCATCATCGCCAACAGCAACCGCAACAGATAGCGCCATACAACGTTCGCCTGATGAACCAAAAGCAGCACCAAGTAGTTGATTAACCGCATTATCCATATCTGCATCCGGCATAATAATCGCATGATTTTTTGCCCCACCTAATGCTTGGCATCGTTTTCCGTTAGCAGTGGCTGTTGCATAAATATATTCAGCAATTGGCGTTGAGCCTACGAAACTCACCGCTTTAACACGTTGATCGATAAGCAACGTATCAACGGCTTCTTTATCGCCATTAACGACATTCATTACGCCATCAGGTAAACCCGCTTCTTTAAGTAATTGCGCAATAAATAGTGTTGAGCTTGGATCTCGTTCTGAAGGTTTAAGTATAAATGTATTACCGCAAACAATAGCCAGTGGGAACATCCACATAGGCACCATCGCCGGAAAATTAAAAGGAGTGATACCAGCGACAACACCTAAAGGTTGAAACTCGCTCCAAGAGTCGATATTTGGACCAACATTCTTGCTGTGTTGACCTTTTAGTAACTCTGGGGCGCCACATGCATATTCAACATTTTCAATACCACGTTGTAATTCACCAGCCGCATCATGAGAAATTTTACCGTGCTCTTGACCAATAAGCTGACAAATTTTATCACTGTTTTGCTCTAGTAATTCTTTAAAGCGGAACATGACCCTTGCTCGTTTTGCAGGTGTAGTATTGCGCCACTCAGGAAAGGCGGCTTGCGCTGCGCTGATCGCTTGCTCAACGGTTTGCTTACTAGCCAAGGCTACTTTTTTTGTTGCCAAGCCTGTTGCTGGATTAAATACGTCTTGAGTACGATCGTTATCATTGATCATTTCGCCGTTAATGAAGTGGCCGATTAGTTGAGTCATGTTAGTTCCTTATACATTGCCTATCGGAATTTATTCCGAGATTATTGTGTTTTTTATACTGTTTAATACAAAAGCAGCATCTACTTAATTTCTAAAATCGTCTCGCCTAATGCGTTAATTAAACTGTCTATTTCGCTAAGCTCAGAAGTAAAAGGCACACCTAATTGAATGGTGTCACCGCCACAACGTACGTAAAATCCTTTTTGCCACATTTTCATCGCTATCTGATAAGGGCGTTTTGCAGGTTCACCTGGAGAGTGAGCAATGGTAAATGCACCAGCTAAACCATAGTTACGAATATCGGTTATAAGTTCGATTCCTTTTAAGCTATGTAACGCTTTTTCAAAGTATGGAGCGATACTTTTAGCTTGTGCTGGAAAGTTTCCTTTGGTTAACACATCTAACGTTGCTAAGGCCGCAGCACAAGCAATCGGATGCGCTGAATAGGTGTACCCATGCGGTAGCTCTAACATATAGTCAGGCCCACCCGTTTCCATATAAGTGTCATAAATTTCTTGTTTAGAAATAACAGCCCCCATCGGAATAACACCATTAGTAAGCTGTTTTGCTACTGTCATCATGTCAGGTATTACACCAAACTCCTCTGCACCAGTATTAGAGCCCATACGTCCAAATGCGGTAATAACTTCATCGAAAATAAGCAAAATATTATGCTTATCACATATTTCTCTTAAACGTTTTAAATAACCAACAGGTGGTGGAATAACACCTGCAGAGCCTGCCATTGGTTCAACAATCACAGCGGCAATGGTTGACGCATCATGTAAAGCCACTAGCTCCTCAAGTTGTTCCGCTAAATAGGCCCCTTGAGTGGGCATACCTAGGCTAAATTTATTTTCGTCAATCATGGTATGTGGTAGATGAGAGGCTTCGATACCTTGACCAAAAATAGCTCTATTTGGCGCTAAACCTCCGACACTAATACCACCAAAATTTACTCCGTGATAACCCTTTGAACGGCCAATGAATCGCGTTTTGCTAGCCATTCCTTTTTTGCGCCAATAACCACGCGCAATCTTTAATGCGGACTCTACTGATTCAGAACCTGACCCAGCAAAGAAAACGCGATTTAAGCCATCAGGCATTAATTCTGTAATGCGGTGTGAAAGCTCAAATGATTTAGGGTGGCCATATTGAAAGGCTGGAGAGTAATCAAGTGTGGCAGCTTGCTTACTTATCGCTTCGGTTATTTCTGGGCGTCCATGGCCTAAACCACAAGTCCATAATCCAGACAAACCATCGAAAATCTGTCTGCCTTCGCTGTCGGTATAGTAATTACCTTTAGCAGAAACAATAATACGAGGATCTTTTTTAAACTCACGGTTACCAGTAAAAGGCATCCAATGTGTATCAAATTGTGCTTGGCTAATGCCATGATTAGTTTGCTTATGGTTGGTCATTTATTTGCCTCAACAATGTTGTTAGTAGTTTATTTTTACCGTTGAATTAACGATTGCTTGAGGGCATTATCAATGTTTTAATAGATTGTTAAATACAATAATTTCTAACCTAACTTAACCATATGGTTAACTAAATATTTCCTACGCTTAGCTAAA
The DNA here is from genome assembly GCF_037546855.1 of Vibrio sp. 1-Bac 57. Lineage (NCBI taxonomy): Bacteria > Pseudomonadati > Pseudomonadota > Gammaproteobacteria > Vibrionales > Vibrionaceae > Vibrio > Vibrio sp. 1-Bac 57. The sequence goes on from NZ_JALAAC010000003.1 coordinate 235,139, forward strand.
GCACAAGCCAATCACAGTGAGTAATAATTAATGAATGAAAAAAATACATTACTACCTAGGCAATTAGGTGACACACATATTCGCTTATTACGCATTTATAAAGTAGTGATTGAATCAGGTGGTTTTGCCGCATCAGAAATTGAGTTAAACATTAGTCGACCGGCTATTAGTGCAGCAATATCTGAACTTGAGTCTTTGTTAAAAATGAAGTTATGTCACCGAGGTCGATCTGGTTTTGCTATTACAGATCAAGGTGAGAAAGTTTATCAATCTACTTTGCAATTACTTGGTAATCTTGAAAATTTTCGTAGCGAAATGAATGCCATTAATACTGATTTAGTAGGCGAATTAAATATTGGCATTACTGATAACCTAGTAACCAATGAACAACAACGTCTTACTCGCTCTTTAAGTACGTTAAAACTTCGCGCACCTGAAGTCGTTATTAATATTCGTATGATATCGCCTAATGCCATTGAAGCTGCAGTGCTTGATGGACAATTACATTTCGGCGTAGTACCTGAGCTGAGATCGTTAAGTGGACTAACTTATTCATCCTTATATCAAGAAAGGTCGCAACTTTACTGTAGTGAAGAGCACCCGCTTTTTGATAAAAATAACGAAGCGATCAGCGATAGTACATTGTGCGAATATGACGCGGTCATTCCTAACTATCCACAGCCGATAAAAATAAAGCACCAACAAAAAAAATTAAAATCCACAGCAACGTCCACAGATAGAGAAGGTCTTGCTTTTTTAATTCTAACTGGAAGGTTTTTAGGTTTTTTACCTGTGCATTTTGCACAACAATGGGTTGCACAAAACCGATTATGTTCGATTGACTCACATAATCGATATTTTGATACTCACTTTTTTACAATTACTCGTAAAGGAGCGAGGGAAAATTTAATCCTTGAGGCCTATTTAGAAGAGCTAGAAAAAACATTATAAAATCTGCGTGAATACATAACAAACACGTTGAAAAATTTAAACTATAAAGGTAATACTTGCCTTTTATTTTGGTCATAGCGTATCGAGATTAAAATCTGTCTTTTAGATTTATTTAGGCACTGATGCTATTTAGTTTTAAGTGCCTTATCCCTCCCCATCCACAATGAAGCCATTTTATAAACATAAAACTGGTTAATCTAACCCAAACCTTTTTTAATCATTAAATGATTAAATTCACCATTTAACTCGGCTTTTTACGACGCAAAACTAAGGTTAAACATCCTAATAAAAAAATAATTTTAATTTATAAAAAATAAATATTTTTCAATGCTTTTGAGAGGCAATATTTACGGTTGATAACACAGATGAAAGGTAACTATATGGTTAACTCAGCTTAATATATATAGTATTTACCTAAGAGATTAAAAAATGCAGACTCAAATCCTCCTCGCCTATCCGGATAAATATCCAATATGGAAAAGTTAGGGATGTAAACCGTTAAATAATTGATTATCAAAGTATTTAAAAGGATTTTATAATGTTTAAAAAAAGTATCGACACAAAAAAACGAATGATTATTGCTAGCTCTTTAACAGCAGCATTAACTCTTTCTACGATCAATGTTACTGCAGCCGATAACGAATTTATTTTTTCACAATCTTATAATACAGAACATATATTCCATCACACATCCCAAAAGTTTATCAAAAAATTAGTGGAGCAAAATTCATCTTACCAACCTGATTACCATCTAGGGGGGGACTTAGGCGATTGGACCTCGCAATTTGAGCAGGCGATGATGGGCGTTATTCCAATGACCATCACTTACGGTGCATCTGAATTTGACGGTCGATTAGATTTAACTTGGCTTGGTTATGTTGTAGATGATTGGAAAAGTGCTCGTAAAGTTTATGGCCCAGGTGGTCCAATGCTCGATGTCTATAATAAGATTTTTGCCGATATGGATCTAGTAGCATTAGGCATGATCCCAACAGGCTTTGGCTCAATTACTATCCGCAAAGGCGTTGATAAAGTACCGACTACTTTTCCTGAAGATGCAAAAGGGATAAAAATGCGCGTGATCCCTTCGCCATTAGCCATTGAACGTTTTAATAACTGGGGATTCTCTGCTGTCCCTATGCCATATTCAGAGCTATATACTGCTTTACAATTAGGTACTGTAGATGGTCGTGCATTTGGGCCAGCGGTTGAAATTTGGCAAATGCGTGATGTATTACAGGCTTATATTTTAACACGAGACTATTTTGAGCATGGATTTTGGTTAGTGAATAAAGATTGGTGGGAAGATTTACCAGCAGCCGAAAGAGAAAAAATGCAAACATCAGCGGATCAAACGCTTGATTGGGCTTGGAAAGAAGCTGAAGCAATAGATAATAATTTTTTAGAAAAAGTACGTGACTATGGTATTGATGTGATCGAGTTGTCTGACGAAGACCGAACTAAAGCTAAAGACATCATATATTCAAAAGAATGGCCATATATGGAGAAAAAAGTAGGAAAAGAAATTATGACAATGATGCGTGATATTGCAGCTATTAAATAACTCTTTTTAGGTTAGCCTCCGCCCAATCGTTATTCATTATGATTGGGCCAATCCTCCTCCAAATTATAGGCGATATATCAATGAAACCCGGTAAATTAGATGGTGAGAATCTCTCTGAGCAAGTGCCTTTACTAGATAAAGATAACTCTGCTTTAAAACGTTTGGCACATATACTCGATTTGGTTTTACAAGCAGCAATGATCTTTACTGGGTTAGGCCTTGCCATACTCATATTTACTCAAGTCGTTATGCGCTACTTGCTTGACTCATCCTTTGCGGGTACCGAAGAGGCCGCTATTTTATTGGCCATTTGGACCTATTTTCTTGGTATGGGCTACGCCACTAAACGTCGCGCACATATTCACGGGGGGATTGTGAGTCTTATTGTTAGCGACCCATTTAAAATCCAGTTGATCCGCTTTATTGGTTCGATTATTTGCAGTATTGCTGCCTGTGTTTTTGGCTACTATGCATCCAAATATGGCTTTTTTATAATTGAGAAGGGAAGAATGAGTTTGTATCTGCAATGGCCTAAAGGGTTGTGGAGCGCTGGCATGATCTTTGGTTTTGCGATGATGGTTGGTTATTTCTTAATACAAACTGTAACTGATTTTAGGGCGATGTTAGCTGCTAAAAAGCAATCAAATTCTACTCTCAACTCACTTATTAAGGATTAGCACTATGACTATTTTTCTTGTCTGTATGCTGGTTATCGTCGTCTTACTGTTAGCTGAAATTCCAGTGGCATTTTCATTTGGCATTGGTGCTATTTTATTTACCTATGCGACTGGCAATAATATTTCATTTCTAGTGACACATGGCTTTAATACTGCCAGTGGCTTTGCATTGCTTGCCCTACCGTTATTTATTTTAGGTGGGCTTATCATGGCAGAAGGTGGTATTTCCGCACGCTTACTTGATTTTGTTAACTCTTTTGTTGGTCGAATCAAAGGTGGCTTAGGAGCAGTAACGGTATTAACCTGCGCATTGTTTGGTGCTATTTCAGGTAGCTCTTCTGCAGCGATTGCGGCAATTGGACAAATAATGATCCCACGGATGGTGAAAGAGGGATATCCCGAAGGTCATGCTACCGCCTTAGTTGCCTGCTCATCGGTATTAGCATTACTTATTCCACCCAGTATTCCAATGATTATCTTTTCGATAACAGGCGGCTTATCTGTTGGCGCTGCTTTTCTATCAACTATCATCCCTGGTATATTATTAACGCTCCTTTATTGTATTTTAAATTTTTGGATATTACGTAACGACACATCAATTAAAGTAGATCCACCACTACCCTTTAAAGCGGCTGTACGTGGTGTTGCTAAAGCCGGTTACAATGCAACATTCGCATTGTTGATGCCAGTGATTATATTGGGTGCTATTTACAGTGGTATTGCGACGCCGACTGAGGCTGCTGCTATTGCCGTCATTTATGCAATACCTGTCAGTTTGATGGTATATAAAGGATTGACGATTAGAACCTTAGGCGCGGTCACTGTTCGAGCAGTGATCATGACGGGGTCTATTATGGCGGTATTGTTCTTCTTATTTATAATGAGCAGAGCCATGATCCTCGAACAAGTGCCGAAACAACTGGCGGAAGCATTGTTGACAATGTCTGATAACAAGTTTGTTATTTTATTGGTCATTAACTTATTACTACTGCTTATTGGTATGATTGTTGATGATATCTCAGGCGCGGTCTTAGCAGCGATTATATTCTTGCCGATAGTACAAGCACTGGGTATTCATCCGATTCATTTTGCTGCAATAGTGGGTGTTAACTTAGGGCTTGGTAACGTATCTCCTCCTTGTGCCCCCATGCTCTATATGGCCGGAGGGGTAGCAAAACTACCGCTCAATAAATATATTGGCCCCACCCTCAAGTTATTATGCTTAGGTCACTTACCGATGGTTGCTATCGTGACATTTTTACCTGAATTATCGTTATTCTTACCTCGATTATTGATGGGCATTGAGTAATCAATAACGCAGGAATAATGTGCATATATTATTACGAAGCTGTTTAATTGTTGCAGGTGATCATAATGAGACAGCAGAGAAAATGCTATCAGGCATGAAAAAACGAGTTAAATAATCTTTCTAAAGCCCTTACCCTTTTGGCCTCATTGTCGCTCTAACCGACCTTGAGGCCTTTTTTAAGGTCAAAAGCGGGTTAACCACGAAGACACGAAGGATGAAGAAGGTTAAAGGTTGAACTTCAGGTCATTTTAAGTCGTTATTAGCAAAGTATAAATGTTGATTAAAGTTTGTGGGTATACAGCTCTATCATTAAGGTCAAAAGCGGGTTAACCACGAAGGCACGAAGGGTGAAGAAGGTTAAGTATTTAATATCAGATGATTTTTAAGTCGTTATTAGTAAAGTGTAAATCTTGATTAAAGTTTATGAGGCCAGCATTTTTCTTCACATTAAATCACTATTATTCGCTTTGTTAGAGACACCTGTTACCAATGTTTATTTGCAATAATTCGTGGTTACTTTCCCACACATATAACAAATCATTTATTTTTTCATCGCTACCAGGTGGTTGCCATAAATTCGTTTCTTGATGTTTAGCACCAATTCGATGATAAAAACGTCGAGCATTAAGATTGTCTTCAAGGACTTCAAGGTATAACCCTTTATTTTCAAATAACTCGTCAGCCCATTTAGCAATTAAGTATATTAGTTGTTTGCCGACGCCATTGCCTTGAGAAGAACTTGAAACATGTAAATTATCAATGAAAGTTCCCCATTTTGAACTTTCATTTCCAAGCGCACAGATGAAACCACAAATTTGGCTACCTTTAGTTGCAATCAATACTCGCTGATTCTTTTTAGGGTTAGATAGACGACTTTCCCAAGATAAACGTCGTTCTTCCCAAACATCATTATCTAAAAAATTATCAGGGAATATACCTCGATACGATTCACGCCAGCTTTCAGCATGCAACTTAGACAAACTTTCTAAGTCATTTATATTAGCAATTCTGAATTGCATAACCTGAAATCTCCAATGACAATTAACGGGCTGTAGAATTTATCTTTTTTAATAAAAAACATCATAGAACTTTTATTATATTTAAAACAAAAACTTATAAATAATTATTTTCCATAAATTTACAAAATGAAGTTATTCTACAACTTTAATGCCTTAATAATAGGCAAAATTTGGCGGGCTAAAATACGAGAGCAGCGAAATAGTCAGCCGTATTTTGTCCTTGTTTATTAACTTGTTAGGAAATTTTTGAACGTTTATCCTTAGGGAAACGAATATATTTAGGATCTAAAAATTCTAAAAGCTCAATCAAAGCATTCTGCAATTTGACTAAACGAGCTGAATTATAGTTAGATGAAGTAAGAAAACTAGTAACTTTACTTTCAAGTTGCTTCAATAAAGGCTCTTTTTCGTCCGCTATAATTTTCAAAAATTTTGAGTAGCCAATACATTTATAGCACCCGTCTTTTTCTTCTAGTATTAGTTCTCCAATACCTCTTTGTTCGCCAGCCCATATACTCAACGAGTCTTTATATTCGGTAGATTGCCAAATAGAATATATTTCATCTTGTAAAGCCGATAACTGTTTAGATACAGTGCTTTCATGAAACTCAATAAATTGAATTTCCTTACGAATTATTTCTGTCCAAGCAAAGTATTGAGCAATGACATACATTGTATTTTTGATAAAATACTCTTTTTCAGAGGCATCTCCTCTTTCATTTACAAAATACAAACTAATTACGTTTTGACAAACTAGATTAAAAATTCGACTTTGTAGGTCATATGCAGAATGAACAAGTGGACCTCTGTATCTGTCCATGGTTAGTTGAAGGTCAACTGAGCGTTCTTCCGCTCGTATATCTGCCTTGAGCTTCTCTAAAGCCTCATTATTTTCTTTAGCAACTTTACCCTTATAAGATTCTAGCTCACGCCCAAACCAAAATGAAACTAACTTTTGTCCAAGAAAAGCAACAACAGCGAATGCTGACACCGCTCCTCCCAAAGCCACAAATATAATATTGAGAGTTTCCAAACTTACTCCTATTGCCTAACGAGGCTGTAGAATTCCTCCATTTTAGGAAAAAATCCAGTTTTAAAGTTTAATAATCAATTAAAACAATGTGTTAAAAACTAAAAATTTACTCTAATTTGTAAAAAACGAGTTATTCTACAGCCTCTACGCCACGTTAAGCGGACTAAAATTGTGGGTTAAAATGTGTAGCTAAGCGTAACTCACAGTTTTAGTTGCGTTTAAACGCCTTATTAGGTTTTTCACGAAGAGCGGGCAACTTTTTTCTATTTATTGGCATTCTAAAAGTCCCCAAGTTATTAATGTCTGCTAATAAATATTTAACAGTCCCTAGATTACGCTCATACCTAGCTAAAATAACAAGACTAAAATAGAGAAGAGTATTACGTAATATTTTAAATATAAATACTGAGCCAATTCCAACGATCAATGTTATAAACAATACAGAAAAATATAAATTGCGAATTGAATCAAAGCTACTATGAGAAAAAGTTTCAATTACAGTATATAAATTTTGCCCTGTATTTACGGATAAAATTAAGATAATAGAGCAGAGCACTACAAACAGGCTTAGTACTCTTTGGTTAGCATCTATGTTGTAAATAAAATTAAATATAACTTCAATTTTTGAGTTTTTATTTGATAATTTGTTTGATCTTTCGATACTTTTTGAAATTTGTTCTGATATTTTTACAAATTCATATTGAGAGCATCTAAAATACCTAGTTAGATATATGGTTTTGGCCTCATCAATTGTTTTGATATTTCTTTTTTCACTATTACTGATAGACTTTAGAATATACTTTTTATTTTTACTTTTAAGTTCAAAAACAACAATTCCCATAACAATTTCAGTGATAACAATACCCCAAAAATACAAATTAAAAACGTTGTCGCTCTGCCCCTTAAAGATTGTATTACTCCAAATAATAAAGGATGTAAAAAATGCGATTGTGGTAAATAAACTCCCAAACACATACCAATATTTATGTTTTTCAAAGGACTTTAGCGATTCAAATTGTAAATAGTATTGATTAGAAAAACGATATAATTCATTCATAACTACCCTAAAAATCTAACGAGGCTGTAGAATTTCTCATTCTCAA